>DATKDU010000169.1:0-24021 GCA_035512595.1 Pirellulaceae bacterium | reverse complement strand
TTCAGACCAAAACGGACCAACCACGCACCACTGCCGCGGGCGGTCACGAAACGAAAAAAAAACCCGGGAAACGCGGCATTTTCCGGGCTTCATCGCCAGTGGTCAGGGGCGGGATCGAACCGCCGACACATGGATTTTCAGGAATTATGTCGCCACTGCAACCGCTTGGCGGGTAAGGGTTTGCGACTCGCTTTCGCTACTTGTATTCGGGCTGGCGACTTTCGGGAACGCTATCACGTGCTCGGGGGCGGTGACCGTCGCGAAGGGCAGGGCGCCGATTGCATCCCGCTTGCTCCGCTCGGTGACCTTGGCATAGACGCCCATCGTGAGGGCCAGCGTCGAATGCCCGAGGATCGCTTGCACGGCCCGGGGGTTTGCCCCGCCGTCGATCGTCAGCGTCGTGAACGTGACGCGCAGGGAGTGCAGGTCCACGCTGCCGCCTTGCTCCCCGCCCTTAATGCCGGCCCGCTTGCAGACCGCGTAGAACGCTCGCAGCGGGTTGTTCATCATCGGGGTATTCCAGGCGGTCACGAAAACATGATCGCGGGAGAATCGGTCCGCAGGCGTCTTGCCGGGGATCGGCTCGCGATGCTTGGCCGCGTCCCGCTGCTCTTCCAACAGCCGCAGGGAGTAATCATCCAGGGGAATCTCTCGAGCCTTCCCGCTCTTGGCCTGGCTGGCCCGGATGGTGATCGTGCGGCCGTCGAAATCGACGTCGCTGAATCGCAGCCCCAGGAGCTCGCCGCGCCGCAGGCCGGTTGAACAGAACAGCCGTAGGACCGGTCGCAGGTAGGCCGGGGCCTCGCGGAAGATCGCTTCAGCCTCTTCCACGGTCAGTGCCCGCCGCTGCTTGCGGGGATCGTCGGACCGTAGTGGTTTGAGCCCGGCAATCGGGTTGATGCCGATCCGTTTCCATTCCACGCCCTTGTTGAGCATGTTTTGCAGCGTCCCCACTTCGCGGTTGACGGTCCGCGGTCCCACGCGGCGGCCGTCGGCCTTCGCCCAATCCTTGCCGGCCACGCTGCCGACGGTCTGCGCCAGCCGCCAGGTGCGGTAGCCAACCACGTAGGAATGATCGACCTGGCGGACCGACTTGACCTTCAGATACGTTTCAAAGTGCCCCAGGTCCCGCTCATAGTCGCCCGTGTTGCGGACGGTCTGTTTTGCCCAGCGGAGAAACTCCGCTTTCAGGTCCGCCCAGTCGTAATCGTTATCGGTGAGTCCAAAGTCCCCGCAGTCGGCCCGGGCCCGCAGTTGCGTGAGGATCCGTTTCGCCGCGTCCAGATCGGTCGATAGCCGCTTCTGCACCAGCCGGCCATTCTGACGGAATCGCGAATAGTAAACCCCGCCCCGCTTCCAAAGTCCCTTCGGTAGTTTCGTGGTTCGTGCCATGGTCTGTGCTCTTTCCTTCTGTGGTTGACTGGCCCCAGTCTAGTTCGTATTATAGGCGATACTCTTTTGGAGTGCAATCGAATGATTAAGAAATCGGACTTCTACCGAGAATTGAAGATCCTGCGGAATGCCCTGGATCGGCTCCTGGATGGACTGCGAAAGACTCGGGAGCCGCCCAAGGAATCGACGATCAGCGACCAACTCCGCGCCGCGATCCGCAACAGCGGAAAGTCCGCCACGGCACTGGCCAAGGAATCTGGCGTCCCCCAGCCGATGATTACACGGTTCCTGAACGGCCAGCAGCTTCTCAGCGGCACGGTGGATCGGCTGGCGGGTCATTTGGGGTTAGTGCTTTCGGCTAAGGGGAAGGGGAGGAAATAAAGCCCCACTGGATTGCTGTTGTTACCCAGCGGGGCGATGGAAACCGGCAGCCCCTCCCCACCCTATTTCTACGTTCAGGCGGGGAAGGCTGCTCCGCTCTTGCTGCCGGCCCGCTAGTGGGTCGCTCCGATTGTCGGTAACATCGGCGGACTAAGCGGCGTGAGCCCCTTCTCCGGATGCAGGTAGTGGAGCTCGAAAACCTGCCTGGTGTTTCCTAAATGCAAATGTCCGCATCCTGGATGTAGGGATTCGACCAGCGTTCCGGAACTCTTCCGCAATTGCTTGAACGGCCCTTCAAGCCCCGCGGCTGCCGCGATGCGGCGGAACACGCGTCGGAAGTATTCCTTGCTGAAGCGACGGGGGCAGCACGGCCCCTTGCTCGGCAGCACGGCAACCAGCGACTCGGGCAGCCGGATCTTGACCAGCTTCCCCGTTTTGCTCCGGCGCCACGTCAGCACGCCATCGCGGTCGATATTGGCCTTCGTCACGCTCTCCAGGTCACATAAATTCAGACCCGAATAGTAGGCCAGTGCGATGACGTTTCGCCACTCCTGATCGGGAGCCGCATCGATCAGCCGGCCGACTTGTGCCGCAGTCCAGCTTTGCGGATTCAGCGGCTCCCATTTGACCGGCCGCAACTTGCCCGGCTTGTCGGCATAGTTCAGCAGGGCGCGAAGTGTCGCCCGCCAGGAACGCCGGGAAGCCGCGGCGGCGAGATCGCGTTGCTTCGTGGCCAGAAACCGGTTAGCAAGTTCCACGTCGAACGCATCCATTGGGACCGTGCCGCCGTACCAGCGGCCAAACATGCCGATGACGCGCCGATACCACTGGACCGTTTCGCCGGCCAGGTCGCGAGCCAGGATATAGCTTTCCAGCAAGCCGGCCAGCGTGCCGTCGCCCGGCTTGGCGACGACGACACGATAGGCTGCCGCCCGCGCGGCCTTCACTTGGGCCTCGGGGCGCATCTTGTCGTCGGGAGTCCACCCGTCCACTTCCTTCAGGACGGGCTTCATTGCAGTCAACAGGATTTCGTCCCACAAGTCGCGATGCCGCTTGCGCCACTTGACCAGCGTGACCTCGTGCACGCCGATTGACGCGGCAATCTTCTTGAAGGTCATCCCGGCCACAAATTGCCCGGCCACGCTGGCGAGAATTCTCCGCACTTCTGCCGTGGGACGCGCATCGTGGTTCAGGAGTAGCAACCGTTCGAACGGGGCTCCCGTCGCTAAGTCGCACTTGCAGGCGAACCGCCACAAGGCGAGCGTGGCTCGTTCGATTTTCTCCGCGTGGTCGGCCCCGTACTGGCGACGGACAGCGGCCAGGAACCGATCGAACGTGGCCGGCTGCAAGTCGCCAATCGTCGGCCGGCGGTGAAGCATCGACCGCAACAATTCGCACGCTGAATCCATCGTGCCGCGCCAGCGGTCCCCCGGCGGCTTACCGTGCGGCTTGTGGGGCACGGTGAAGTAAGATTCGATCAGGTCGGATAGCGGGGACCCGGCCGACAAGGGGACCACGATGCCCGGCTCGTCAACGCTGGTTGCTACGGGGACAGGAGCGGAAATTGCCGCCGGCTTTAGTTTGACTGCCGGCTTGGCGGGAACCTTTCGCTTGACCTTCGCGAGCCGCTGCCGTTCGGAGTGCTGCCGCTGCTGGGATTCCAGTTTTGCCAGCAGCAACTCAACTCCGTCGGCATCATCGACCGGCGAGGCGGTTTGTTGCTTCTCTTTCGCGGCCTTGCGTGCCGATGCCCGCCAAGGATGCGTAGCAGACGGCTTGTGCTCGGAGCGGCCAAGTCCCTTGATCTTTGAGATTCCATTCATGCTTCACCTCGCTTCCTGGTCACTGCCGAAAACGTCCGGCACAGCGACTCGGCCAGGTCAAGGAGCTCGGCATCGTCGGCCGCGCCGCCGTCGGCCAGATCGACTATCCCGCCGTCGTCATCGTCCGCGTGCTCGCGCGAGACGATCGTGGAACTTAACTCCACGTCCAAGGAAAGCTGTCCGCGGCAGCGGTACATTTCGACCTTGATATGTCCGGCACTGGAAAGCACGCGGTCCGCCGGGGACGGATCGCCGGGGAAGCGGCTGTCGCCAAATCGGTTGTGGTGGTTGAGATTCAATTGGCACCCCCTTTCAACATCGCGGGAGCGTGGCCAACCGCGGCGAGCTTTTGGGCGCGGCTGGAAAGCTTCTTGTCGATGCCGGCAGCGGCGAGAGTGGGGGTAGTAATAATCGGTTCCTTGCGGGAACCGATTTTCTTTGGGCGTCCCGCTGGCGCGAGCCCGACCGTCGCCTTCGTTGCCGCGAGCATTTCCCCCAGCCGGCGCTCCGCCCGAATGCGAATCTCAGCGGCATCGACTTCAAGCTCAGGGGCCGGCTGGAAAATCACGACAGCGCATCCCAGCGAATCGAGCAAGCAGCCACGGGCCAGGGCGATTGCCAGCGTGAGATTGCCGGTGCGGTCGATGACCGTCGGCTGCTGGCCCGGCATCAGCATGGCGATGGTGTACTCATCCGGCGCTTGGAGTGGGGGAGCGTGGTGACGAAGGCGGCGGGCGATGGGTTGCAAAGAGAGGGACATGGGAAGTCCTTTCACTTGCTCCGTAGCAGGGAGCAAAAAAGGCGATGGACCCACACAACTCACCTAGCGCAAAGAGCGCCGGCTCGGTCGCCCGAATTCAGCGCAGCGTTTCCGCTCACGCCAAACTAGCAGCCCCTTTCGGGACTGGTCACACCAAGAGTTACATGGATCCATCGCCTGAGTTTCTTTGTTTAGGATTTGGACACTACACGCCGTGTCCGGGCCAGCGTGGCCAAGATAGGCGTCTTTGTTTAGGTCCGATCATCTTGTCCCACGCGGGCGCCGCGGTCAAGGTGAGTTCTTCGCAAGCCAATCCGCCGGCATGGGAATCTCAGGGACCGGCCAGCCCTTCGCCCGCATCGCCTCTTCCGCCTGCTCTTTCCTCATCTTCCAAAATTGAACCAGCGTCGCGAGCTGGGTGTACGTGTTCCCGTGTGGGTCAACTCGCTCCCCCACGCCGGCAATCGTGGCGGCCGTCAGATGATCCAAGAGCGTGCCGGTCGATTCGATCAACCGTGTGGCGAAGTAGATCTCGGCAATGAGCCCGGCTTTCGTCGGAGCGGCCGGGGGAGTGGTGGACGGCGGGGAGGGTGCGACCATCGGGATATCCTTTCTGAAAAGCTTGAAGGTGGGGGACGGATCGGCGTTGTGCCGCTGATCTACTTGGCCCTCGCGAGGTTCTGCTGCTGTGCGCGGAGCATCATCACGTTCTTTCGTAGTTCGTCGATCGACAAGGTATTGGCATTCTCCTGATCGACCAACGCCTTGATGTTCTTCGCGAGTAAGTCAATCTCCCGTTGGGCCTGCTGCTCGCTCGCGCCCGGCTTCTGCAATCGAACGTTCAAAACCAATTCTTTTTTCACGTTCAGGTCGAGTTGTGCCGCTTGGTTCGCCGCTTCGCCAACCAGCCGCTGCGATTCGGCGACGGAGCGAGCCCCGCTGGTGAAGATTCCAGCCCCGCCGGCTGCCAAGCCGCGTAGCTCATTCGATCGGCTGGCCGCGTTTCGGAACTCGTTGAATTGGCCAGCAAGCCCCGACTCGTCCCGAGTGAGCGTCCCGCCCCGGTCTACCTTGCCCTTGATGCGAGCGAGCCGGGCCTGGTCTAACGGGTCAAGGTCCGCGAACCGTTCAAGATCGGAGCCGAATTTGCCGCGGGCCGCGGTCGCTTCCTCTTTCCGCGTTTCCAAAAGCCGACGGGCGTTGCCCAACTCTTTCTCGCTGGCGTCCAGGCGAGCGGTCGATGCCCGGAAACTCGTCTCCCTTTCTTCCTTCGCGATTCTCAATTGCTCCACCCTGGTTTCCGTAATTCGCCGGGCCAACTCCAGTTCGCCAGCCCGCAATTGCTCCCCGCTGGATTCGCGAGCCCTGTTGAGTGCCTTCTCCCTGCCCGCCGCCCTCAGTTGTGAATCGCCACGATCGGCAGCGGCATTTGCATCGCCATAGATGTCCACGATGCTTCGTGTGTCGCCGCTGCGGTCGAAGGGATAACCCAGGACGTCGGCCAGGGGGTTGAACCTGGTGAACATGCTCCCGCGCTGGAATGGATCGTCCGGTTTCCCATGCACTGACTTGCCGCTAGAAATGTCCTGCCCTTGGCGAAAGCCGACGTAGAGCACAGCGGCAGCGGCGGCAGCGGCAATCAGGGGAATGGCCGGTCCCGAAAGTGCGGCTGCGGCTGCCGATCCCGCGCCGCCGCCTGCGGCCCCACCAGCAGCTCCGGCAGCGGCGCCACCGCCGATACCACCAGCCACCTTCATGCCGAAAGCGGCAGTGTCAAACAGCCCTTTGCCGAACATTGATAATTGAAAAATGTTCAGCAAGCCACTGACGAGCTTCTCGGAATCCTTCTCATCCAAAAGCCCGGTCATCGCGATGCCGGCTCCGACGTTGACGAGCCCGCTGCCAAGTCGCGAAAGATCCTCCCCGCCGATTCGACCAAGACCAGACGATGCGGCGCCCAAGCGGCTGGCAGCGGCAGCTCGTGAACCGCCCGTGGCCGTCGGAATTGGGGCAGGTGCAGGTGCGGCGGGAATCGAACGCATTGCCGTGGTCGCATCCCGCCCGGCACGCTTGTACGCTTCAGCGACTCGCGACGCCGATGCTTCCGCAGCTTTCGCCACGCGGTCAAGGTGTGTGGCCTGCTCGTTCGCGGCCGATTTCCAGTCGGCCGACATACGGGCCGCGTGCTGCCTGGCGGCTGCCGAGATACGGCCTTGCTCGCCAATGATCGAATCGCCGAATCGTTTGAACGTGGCAGGGGCCCCAGGGTCGGCAACGATCCCCAGCCGAAAGAGAACCTCGCGTGAGGCACCGCCGGTTTTTGGAGCATTGAGTAGCATCGAAATTTTCCTTTTGTGGCGATCGTGAATAGCAGATAATGCGGGCGTGCCGGTGACTGTCAAATCAAACCGGCACGCCCTCACCAAAAGGTGTACCTATGGAACTTGAATTGATGGTCCCGTCCGTTCTGCCGACTGAGGCGGAAGCGGCAAAGTGTGTCCTACGAGATTGCCAGGATCAGAACGCGCGGCTTGTGGCGTCTGCGATTCTGCAACTGGAGGAGCGTCTAGAGACGACCCAGAGGCAGATTTCAGATCTAAAGGCGAACTACCTTCTCTCGCCAAAAACTCATCCTGGCCCGGAACTGTTGTTGCTGCCTGACTACGACGGCTGACCAATTCGGCCAGGCCAGCATGTAGCATCGCGATTCCGCGGTGGATTTTTTCCAGAGGCGATAGAGGCATCGCGACCGGAATGCGATATCTCACCATTCGATCAGCTTCCATTTCAAACCCTCCATTAAGTTTAAGAATCAGACATCCGCCCACCCCGGCCGGCGCGCGGCCAAGGGAAAACGCGCGCCGGCCGGGGGCCAACCAACATCATTCGGCCAGGTCCGGTCGCACGTCCGCGGAGAAAATGGAGTCCACCAGGTCGTTGTGCTCGCGAGTGATTTCCTTTTGCCGGGCCGCGAGAATCGCCCCGTTCGGCTTGTGGGCCAGCACGTGCTCGAGCGCTTCGCGGAGCATCGTAATTTTGCTCTTCGTCTGCCCGTAAACCGGCGTCGTCAGCGATTTCAGTTCCTTCAGCCGCGGGCCGTCGCCGTCGATGAATGGCGAATTGGCGGGGCTTTCTTTCAGCGACTCTTGGAGCTGGTCGCGAAGGTCCTCGGCGGCTTTCAAGTCCCGGCGGGCCTCGGCTTCCTTCAGTTCCCACTCGCCGGTCTGCACCTCGATGCTGCGCTGCTGAAGGGCCGCATTCTCGCGCCGCAGTGCGGACAGCTTGTTGCGGAGCGCGGCTGGGGCGGTGTCAAACAGCCGCTGCCGGCAATGAGCGACACGCTCGGCATGGGCCGCTTTTTCGTCGGCCAGGATCCGCTCCCCCAGGACGATCGCACCCTCCAGGGTGTTGATCGCGGCCTGCGCCGCACGAATCGCCGCTTCGTGTTTCGGCTTCTCGCGCTGGCAGGCCGCTTTGGCAGCGGCCAGGGCCTTCTCTTTGGCGGCCTGACGCTCGGCAGCGGGGATGCCACACGTGGCGAGCTCGGCCAGTCGCTCGCGGCGGTCCTTGGACGTCCGGACGTCCGCGGCGAATGCCAGGGAGTCGCGGTAGGCTCGCGCCAGCACGGCCCGCACTTCGTCAACGGGAATCGACTCGCCAGCCAGATAGCGGTCAATGAGCTTGCGATAGCTTTCCAGGTCCGCCGGCGGTTTCGGCGGTGGGGGCGGGTCCAAGATCTCGGCGATTCGTTCGGGGGCTTCGTTCTGCAAAACGGCGGTGGACATAGCTCGGCTTCCTTTGTGATGTTGGTTGTTGAGGGACGGTGATCAGACCTCTTCGTCGATCAGCTCGGCGGCCATGCCGGTGTAATCTGGCGTCGGGTACACCTGCCGATTGCCCTTGGCCAGCTCGAGCGCCTCTTCCGCGGAGCGAGCGACGACGACGACGCTGCCGCAGTTGGGGGTACGGAGCGACGCTGGCAACGTGACGCGGAAGGGCTTCAGTTTCTCCGCGACGATGATTTCCTCGAGAACGGTCATCTTGGTTTTCCTTGTGATAGTGGACAGGATTGAACTTGTGAACGGGCTTACCGCAGGCTGCGGGCGAACTCCTTCGAGTCGGCCGGGTAGGCCGACAGCGGCGGCTCGGCTTCTTGCAACACGCGCCGGCCCATCTTTTTGTCAATCTCACGCTTCACGCTTTCCAGCGTCGGCGGCTCTTCGTCGCCGGGGGCTGGCGGGGGCGTGTAGCTCTTGTCGGCCAGGGAATCGAGAATCCGCTTCAGCTCGCCAGTGGACCATTCCTGCCACTCAAGGATTTTCTTCGTCGCCTTCGCGATGCTCGAGGGGGTCGCTCCACTGCCGGCCGCGATGACCGACAGCGACTTGGCGAGCTGCTGAAGGTGACGGGGCACGCCGCGGCTGGCCTGCTCGAGCGACTCCCAGGGAATCAACTCGTTCAAGCTGGCGGCCACAGCCATATCGACGTCGGCCGACTTGTTGGCCACTTCGATGCCCAGCTCGGGGGCTTCGCTCGCTTCCAGGATCCGGCGCCAATCGGTCGGACTCCGGTAGCCGCCGCCGGTCGATTCAAACAGCCCATTATTCGTCGCCGGATTCAGCACCAGGTCCACGCTGTTGATCCGGCCGATGCTCTCCACAATGAACTTGCCGCCGCGACGCGAGCCCTTGCCGTCGGCGTTGTGCGATAGGCCGATGCTCCGCGGGAACCGCTCAGCGTACTCCAAGAGAAGCCCCGCGTTGGGATGCGCCTTCAAGTAGTGCAAGTCGCCGAACACGTCGCCACCTTTGCGGCGGGTGTTTTTCAGCACGCCAATCGATTCCATCACGGCCCGCTCGCGGTGGGGATTCTGCCGATCGTGATCGAAACAAACCCGAGCCCCCTCATACAGCCGGGCAGCATCATCCAGGGCGGAATCGGAATACTCCCGGTTGTTGGCCGAATGCCGGCCCAGGATCTTGACGCCGCGAATCACGCCGGCGGCTTTGTCGATACGCGGGTCGCCGTAGGCTTCCTCGCGCAGGTTGACCGATTGCAGGTTCAGGGTTGCAAGCATGATCTTTCTCCAGGCAGGGGGTGAGTGTTCGCGGGCAAACCGGCCCGCCGCGGTATCGCGGTGACTCAGTGTACAAAATGAATCGAGCCGCCTTCGTAGTAAAAGGTGTTGCCATTGGCATCCATGATGCATTCCCGCAGCGGCGGGGCGTCGCGGGCAATCGCCATCTCGCGCGACCAGGCCAGGGCCGTGGGGAGTGCAATCGCCAGAGCAAAGGCGCGGTCCGCGTGGCCCGAAGCGTCGCGCTTCGCATCCAGCCGAAAGCCCTGCGGCCGCTCCACAAGGTTCAGCTTGTACAAGTCGCGCTCGAGCTCTGGACACGGGAAGAGGCGGATCCATCGGGATTGGAACGCCTCGATCAGGTCGCGGGCCATCACGTCCAAGTTTGCAGTATTGAAA
Source organism: Pirellulaceae bacterium (assembly GCA_035512595.1). Taxonomy (GTDB): domain Bacteria; phylum Planctomycetota; class Planctomycetia; order Pirellulales; family Pirellulaceae; genus DATKDU01. Next base: position 14,189 of record DATKDU010000169.1, on the reverse strand, counting down.
ACCCAATCGACGCAGCGGAGCCCGGCGGCTGAAAGCTGCTCCGCCATCAACACGGCCTGCCAGGTATCGAACAGAACCGCATCGAGCCCGCCCAACTCTTTGTCGGTTTCCAGGATCGTGCGGCGGATTTCATCCAGGGGAATGCGGCCATCGGCGTAGCTCTTGGGATTCCACGAATTGCAGCGGGCCAGGCTGACACGCGGGGGCGGTTCATCTTCGCGGAGCGGGTCGCTCCACACGGCCGCATCGATGCCCAGCACCGCGAACGCCGCATGATCCCGAGTGCGGGCCAGATCCACGGCGCCGATGTACGCCTGAGACAGCCGGCATAGGTGGGGCCTGGCAGCGGCGATGGTGCAGGCGGTGACGTCGGCACTGTTGAGGGCCTCGCCCGTGCCGTGCGACCAAATCCCGCCAAAGAGCCGGTTGAATCGCTCGCCCCGGTTGCGGGCCCGGGCTTCCGCCAACTCTTCGTCTGACAGCCATGGGGCAGGGCGGGCCAGAATCCAGACCGTCCACCGAGGGGAAGCGACGGCCATTTCGCGGAGCTTGTGCGGCTGGGAATCGACCATGCCGGCATTCGTCGCGATCAGCACCACGCCGTCAACCTTGGAGGCGTTGTCGAGTAGGTTTTCGACGAACTCCCATTTGGTGACCGCGTGAATTTCGTCGATGATCAGCAAATTCGGGCGGGCGCCGTGGGAACCGGCCACGTCGGCAGCAAGGATCTCCGCTTCGCTGCTGGTCGCTTCGCAGACGATCTTCCAATTGGTGACCTCAATACGCGAGCCCAGCCAGGGATTGAAGTGCAGCAGCAGCCGAATCCACTTGATGATTTCGGCGGCCTGGTCCTGATCGGCAGCCGCAATCTGAATCGTCTGCGGCACGGCGGCAAACGCCAGCAGCCAGAGCACCATCATTGCCAGGGCCAGCGACTTGGCGGCCCCCTTCGTGGCTTCGATCCAAAAGCGGGCCTGGTGCGGCTTCTCACCACGGGCCAGCGACAGCAGCGACGGAGCGACTCCCTCGAGCCACTCGCGTTGAAAGTCTGCCCAGCAGTCGCCGAACGGCCGGAGCTCCCCGCCGATGCGGAGTAGCAGCGCGGCAAAGAACGCCATGGGGTTGCCAGCCGATTCGCGAATGAGGTTTGGTGTCATCGGCGCCCCTTTCGCGGTTTGCGGTAGGTCACGATGCAGTTCCTCGAGCGACGGAGCACGTCGGCCCGGGCTTCCACGATCGGCATCACGTCATCGGGGGCAATGTCGGCCATGCGAGCCAGCTCGAGCCCCTCGCGAGTGGCGCGGCAAAGGGCCTGCAAGTCCTCCACCGTGCCGCCCGGTCGCTCGAGTTGCCGGCGGATGATCGCGGCCAGTTGGGACAGGATCGATCGGATGCGGGTCCGCTCGCGGGAAGTGATCATCGGTGCCCCCCTTCGTTGGTAGTTTGGGCAATATCGCTTGTGAGCTTTTCAGTGCCCCCAGGATCGACGATCTCGGTTTGGGGTGTCCAAGGAGCCGCCGGGGCGTTTGAAAAGCGCCCTGGCTTTTCTGGTTGCGCAGGTGGGGCCGTGGGCCAGCCGGTTGCCAGTGCGGCGAATGGATCGGCCTGGCCCGCTGCGGATGGGGCCAGAAGCCCGGCGCGCTCGAGCACTTCGTCCCGCTGGCGGCTGAATCGGGCGACGCGCTCGAGGGCATTGCTCCGCGATTCCACGTTCTGCGGCGGCTCGTTGCGGCAGAACCTTTGGGCGGCCAAGGCGCAGCGCTCGAGCCTGGCAGCCGTGACGGCGGCGCTGGCCGTGGCGAACGTGAGGCGGCCGCTGGCTTCCAACTCGCGGAGCATGGCCGACAGGAACTTCCACGCGGCATTGTCGAGCCCGCCGTGACCTTTGCCGGTCCGCCCGAGGCTCAATCCGAACCTGGCCAGCGTGGCGTTTCCCCCCGGCCGCTTGCCTTTCAGGCGGTGGCTTCCGTTGGTTGACGCGGCGGGAAGCGGCGGGGCGGGAGCGCGGCCAATCCCGGTCCCATTCTCGCTCGCGATGAATACAGAGGCCGCTTCGTCGGTTGTAAGTTGGTTTTCCATAGGTGTTTACAGTCAGTGACGAATGGATTGAATCTCCGTTTGTCGGTCGATTTCGGCCTGTTTGTGAATGTCTACCGGCCGGCTGCGTGTTCAGCGGGGCGGGCGGACTGGCGCCGGGGTGTTCGTGCTATCCCTCAGAACTCTCCGGAACTAGGGGAACTAGCGGAACTATTCCCAGCCCCGTCTATATACGTGTGCGATACATGGGAATTACCACTTGCTCCCGCGGGGGGGTTAAGGGTAGTTCCCGTGGTTCCTGTAGTTCCGGAAGTCTCAACTCTCTGCACTTTCCAGACGGTGGTGTTTTCCGAGTTCCTGTATCGCTCGAAAAACCTTCCGCCGCATACTCTTCCGCGAATATGGTTCAGCTTCATCCCGACGCTGCGTGGATTGACCGGCTTTCCCGGCTGGCCGATCTCCGAAAACACAGCCTGCAATTGCAGGTGACCGCTCGCCGCCTTACCGATCGCTTCCGCAACGGTCATTCCGAATCCGCTCGCATCGCCGCTTATCCAGGCCGTCAGCAGTTGCCGCAGGATTCCGGCTTCGCGGTCGCTCTGCTCGCGAACCTCAATTCGCGTTTGCCCGGGATCCTCGAGCCCCACCCATACGACGGCCCCCCGCACCAGCTCCGACCAGCCTTCGAACGAGCCCCACTCGGGAAGGCTCATCTTCGGACCGCCGGCCACGTGATACGCTCGCAGGATCGTGACGGCGGCTACCGCCAGGCGTCCGCGGTTCGCTTTCACCCAGGCGAGCAAGTTTGGATGGCGAAAGCCGGTCCGCTCCTCGGGGTTCTCTTCCTGGCATTGCAGCCGTGCCGTCAGCACGCGGCGGCCGGTGTCGGCCTCGTAAATCAGATTGTTCCCGGTCACCCACCAGATCGTTTTCGCGGCCAGCTTCCCCGTCATGCGGGACTGCCCGAGGATGCGGTCGCTCCATGTGGAGCTTGTCAGCAGAGCATCCAGGGCTGCACCTCCCAGCGTTCCGGTCACGTTATCGATCAACACGATTTGCTCGCCGGCCAAGAGAATGCTGGTGATTCGCTTCCGGAATTCTTCATCGCAAACCGGCGGCGCCGTACGCGGGAGCGAGTCACCGCCGTAGATCATGCCAACGACGTCGCATAGCATCGACTTCCCCGAGCCACGGACATTTGCATCGACGGCAAACAAGGGATTGGGCCCGTCGAATGCGAACCTGGCCGCCGGTGTCAGTGCCATGGCGAACCACGCCGCCTTGTGAGCTTCGCTTGCGAAAGGGAAATCGCACACGACGTCCAAGATTTCGTCGCGAGCATCTTCCGCGTCCGCCAGAGTCGGGGAGTGCGGGACAGGCGGGAATTCGCAGCTTGCCGAAAGGTACAAGCCAGTTTGCCGGCAGTAGCCAGGCGTGGCCAGCACGCTCCCGTCGGCCAGAAAAACGGGCGAGTGTACAACCGACTCGAGGGCTGGAAGTCCTGGCCAATGCCGCCGGGCCATGATGATCTTGGCAATTCGCGTTGGCGGCGGCACGTCGTATTCAACCAGGTCCCCATCGGGGGATTTCCTCAAACGGTAGAACCGAACAACTTGCGACAGACGATCGATCAGACCGGCCTCGGTGACCGGCTCGATATAGAGCCCGCCCGGCGGCCGAATAATTCCCTTGGGCGCCGGCGGGTCGCTCACGATGGAAACCAGATTGCCGCCCCGCTGATAGAGCCCGGGGAGCTCGGCCAGGGCCACGATGGCTTGATCGGAAACGTCGTGTTCCTTGGGACCGTCGTAAATCGGAACGCGACTATCAGGCCCTCCCTGCGGCCGCTCAACTTCGAACGGCATTGCCGTGTCGATCGCTTCGCGGACCAGAGATTCCCCGTCGGCCAAGGCCAAAATATCACGCACGTCCTTTCCATCGGTGGGGGTGACTTCCGCTGGAAGCGTCGCAATCTTGATGCTGGCCGCGATTCCGTACAACTTCCGGGCGGCACTCTTCATCCCGTCGATGCTCGGCACGTCGCGGTCTGGAACGAAAACCACGTCGCAGCCGCGGAGCAACTTCGCGAACCGCTGATTCAGCTTGCAACCATTGAGCCCGAGGGCCTGATAGCCCAGCGAGCGAGCTGCGGCCGGATCTTTCACGCCCTCAAAAACCAACCACGTTTCCCCTGGCTGGGGTTTTTGGGGCTGCCCATCGACCACGGGTAGAAATACTCCTGCCTTGCAGCCCAAGGCCCACATTCCCTTTCGCTGTTTTTCGCCGCCCTTCGGCTTGATGATGAAGTCACCCATCGGCTCGCAATCCGGCCCCCACGATGGAAACGCCACGCCGCCAGCGACAGCTCGGGCGCCGTACGCGAGCGCCGATTCCCGCGGCATCCGCTTCGCCTGGCAGACTGCTTCGATTGGATCGAACGTCGCCGCGTGCCCGGTGGCGTGCCCGTTCTGTGGCGTGAGATTCAGGCAGCCGGCCGCGAATTCGATCGCGTCGCCGAAATTGCAGCCACGCATCCAGCGGATTGCCGCCAGCCCGTCCCCATTGGCGGAAGAAAAACAGGCGTTGCAAAAAACGGCGCCGGCCTCTTCATCAACCAGACGGAACCGATCCGTGCCGCCGCACTTCGGGCAAGCGTGATGCCGGCCGTCCAGCGTGTCCCGCGGGATGCCAACAGCCTGAAGCACCTCGGGCCAGCGGCCCCGGGCGGCCGCCTTGACGTCCGCAACTTCGTACTTGAATCCGTTCGCACTCATGTTGTCGCGGCCTCCAGTTCTGTCACGTTGCGAATCAGCTCTCGCGACTCGCGCCATCGACGCCGCGCGGCCGTGTACAAAATGCGGCTTACATACTTCCCGGCCCGTTCATGCGTGTAGCACATCACGACGGGCAGTCCGGCGGCAATCCAGCCAAGCACCGAACCGATTGCCGCGGAGCTGGTGACTTTGCTTCGCCACTCCCCGCGCTCGAGGGCCTGCCAGCCACTTTCGATAACGAGACAGCGGACAGGAAACGCGAGCAACCTTTCCACTTCCCTGTCAAAGCGAGATCGCTCTTGGCCGACGCATCCCAGCAGATCCTCGAGCGACTTCCGTTCAATGGCGATGACGTGCTCGAGCCCCTTAACGCTGTAATCGCCGGTCGTGAGCGTGCTCCGCTCGATGCGCAGTGGAGCCAAGTCAAGCGGCAGTTGCTCGCGTGTGTCGATGACCGCGGTCAAGCCCTCGGGCGGCAATTCGGCGGGTAATGGATTTCTGGCCATGTTGATCCTTCAACTTTCGCAGTCGGCACACCACGCCACTTGATCGATGCGGACTTGCAATCCACGCCCCCAATGGAATTCCCCGTCCAGTACCCGCCTGCCGTGGGCCTCAACTCGCGTGATGCCGCGAATCGTGATCCACTCGCCATCGACGGTGATTTCCGAACAGGCGATGGTCTGCCCGGTTTTTAAGCCGATGGCGTAGGACCAAAAATCCGATGCTGCCTTTCCCAGCACCCAGGATCCGGCCAGCTTCTCAATTGCCTTTGGCCGTATGCGCCGAAACAGCCTGTTGACGATGCCGGTAGCTGCCGCGATGATGCTCATAGTCTTGACCTCTTGCCGACGTCCGACCGCGATCAACGTGGGCGTCGGCATTTTCGTTTTCATCCAGCCCCAGCCGCGGCAACCATTTCGCCGCGGTCAATTCCACGCCCCTTGCGCGGCTGCGCCGTCGCCGCCCCTATCACGCTGTCCAGTTCCAGACGATCGATCAGCACGCGCCCCTTGCACGGCCGGTGAGCCGTGAGGGAACCGCTGGAAAGCATCCGCCGCAGACTCTTGGCCGAAAGGCTCGAGTAATCAGCCGCCCGGTCGATCGTGAGCCAACGGGCCTGCGCCCTGGCAACGAACTCGGCCAGGTCGGCAACGGGCACGGAGACAAGAACCGGGGCGGTCATGCCGTGTTGACCTCCGGCATCCATCCACGCTCGCGCAGCGCGTCGATGATCGCTGGCACCTGCGCGCGGGCAATCTGCCGCTTGCCGCCAAACTTGAGCGGCTCGGGGAGAGTGCCGGATTCAAACAGCCGGCGAACCTGCCACTCCTGAATCTGACAATCGACTAGCCGCGTGATTTCTTCCGCAACTTGCCGCGTTGTGAGCGCCTCGGCCATAGCAACCTCGTCAGTTAGTTTTCCAACTGACGGAATGCTACGGCATGGCAACCGGGGACAGTCCAGACGGTCCTATGGGGGACAAGACCGGGGACAAGAGAGATTTTTACCGGGTACAACCGGGTACATTTTTTCCCCTTGCCAGTTTTTTTTGCTTCGCTGAAGCCCGCATCGCGTCAACAAGAACACGGCCGCGGGTAAGGGTCTGCTTTGAATTGCTCAGATCATTCGCTGGCAGTTCAGGCAGTAAGCCGCGGCGGTTCCATTCGTCGCGAAGGGCTGCCGGCCCCCCACTTACATGGCCGCAGTCTTTCCACCATGCAAAAATCACTTGGCGTTTTTGAACGTCGGTAAGCGGGTGGGCGGTAGAGATTCCCATGTTCTGAAGCGCGGCAGTGAGTACATCATCAACTGTTTCTGGAGGTTTAACGTCGGCCGGTGCGAACGTCCCCGCCGGTAAATCGAGCAGCCCGAACTTCGTCACGTAGAACATCCGTTCGCTGGCCACTTCGACGGAAATCCGCTTGGCGTCGAATGTCTTCCACTTTGCAACGAGCCCCCGGATCGCTTGGTTTTGATCGTTGCTCGGCTCCCACGATTTGTCTGCCAATTGGTCGAATCTCGGAACGGGAGACAGCATCTCGTCCGCACTGTTACTCAGCGCCATGGAAACCGCATTAAGAAAATCCCTGGCTTTTTCCAGGGCCAGGTGATGCCAAGTAAGTGCCGTGTCGCCGTTGTAATGAGCGATGCCCGGCAACGCGCTGCGGAGGTGCGCCGAATAATCCGACAGTCCGCCGGCGCCTGGACCCCCGGTCCCAGCCATCGCGCACTTGGAGGTTTTCAGGAGCACGGCCAGGAGACTGTGAAAGATCGCTCGCCTTCGCTTGCGGCTCGAGTCGCTGGCGTCCGGTGAGGAAAGAGCCGCATCGACCGCACGCGACGTTATCTCCGGCAGCGCCTGGATCCAATTTGAAACGGGCAAGAACTCCCGATGGTCGATGGTCATCGTCTGTGCTCCTGGCGGGCCGCCCCTGGCCGCGGCTGACGAGCACAGAATGCCAGCACGCGGCCGGGGAGCGCTTGATCGTTCCGCTGGCCAGCAGAGCGACCGTCCCGACGTCGATCATTGTAGCGGCCACGTCCGCACGTCAATGACAAATGGATTTCTTACTGAACAATCGCGGCTTGTATTCAATCTGTAGCGCATCAGGGGCCAGATTAGGCCATTTCAGACCACGGCAACGCCTCTCCCCGATTCGGCCAGCGCACAAAAAAACCGCGTATCCCTCGGGAAACACGCGGTTTTTCGTAGTGGTCAGGGGCGGGATCGAACCGCCGACACATGGATTTTCAGTCCATTGCTCTACCAACTGAGCTACCTGACCCGCGTCAGCGTTGGACGCTGACCAAACGACCTATCCTAATGGAGTGCTGACGGCTGTCAATTCGGCTACGCAGCAGCCTGGGCGTGCGATGGGCCCGGCTTGACGACCGTCGCTCAGTCATCACAATCGGGCCGGTTCACTTCGCGGGAGCGCTCTTGGCCAGGCACAAAAACGTCTCGATTCGGAAATCGACAAAGTCCACCGCGCAGGGCAAGAAGGCTCGCTCGCCGCGGAAGCTGCCGACGCAGACGCGCCAGCATGCGGCCGCGGTGGTCGCGGGACTGGCGCAGGAATATCCAGCGGCCGAGTGTGCGCTCCTTCACGATACGCCCTTTGAGCTGTTGATCGCGACCATCCTCTCGGCGCAGTGTACCGACGAGCGGGTCAACATCGTCACCAAGGACCTGTTCGCCAAATACGGCACGCCGGCTAAGCTGGCCGCACTGCCAATTCCGCAGCTCGAGAAGGCCATTCAAAGCACCGGCTTTTTTCGCAACAAGGCCAAGAACATCCACGACTGCTGCGTCAAACTGGTTCAGGAACAAGGGGGCCAAGTGCCCCGGGACATGGACTCGCTGGTGAAGCTCCCCGGCGTCGGGCGCAAGACGGCCAACGTCGTGTTAGGAACCGCGTTCCGCATCCCGTCGGGAGTGGTGGTGGATACCCACGTCACGCGGCTCAGCCAGCGGCTGGGGCTGACGCGGCAATCGGATGCCGTGAAGATCGAGAGCGAGCTGATCGAGTTATTGCCCGAGCGAGAGTGGATCGATTTTTCCCACCGGATGATCTGGCACGGCCGGCGCGTTTGCACCGCGCGCAAAGCATTTTGCGAGCGGTGCGTGCTCTTGGGGATTTGCCCGCGGATTGGGGTGAAGTAGGTCCCGCTTGCCGAGTGGGACCTGGTGATCCGCTGAATCAATCGACAAAGCTCCCGCCCGGCAGGCGGGAGCTACTACCCTGCGACCTTGGCTTCACCCTTCGAGCAGGCGACGATCAGATCATCGAGGGCCGAGCGGATGGTTAGCTCGGTGCAGCGGTCGCGGGCAGCCCGTTCGAGCCGGGCGGCAAAGGGGGCCAGATCAACGCGCCCCTGCTCGACCCCTGCTTCCTTGAGTTGATGGGCCAGGCGGCTGAGCGACTGCCAGTTGCGATCCTGGGCACAGGCGGTCATCTTCGCCAGACACTGAGGCAGGTGGCCGAGCATGGCCCGGCTGCCACCTTCCCAAGAGGTGCCGTCGGCTCGCTCGCTGACGCTTGCAGACATATGATTTCCTTCTATCCCTATTGTACGCGGAGTTGGCGATCCTGCCAGGAAATCGCCCTTGGCATTCAACCGGCCTGTCAACCAATGCTATGGCAAACGGTATGCCTGCCACTTTCAGACTGGCCGCTTAAGTCTCGCAACCAAGTGCCCGTTTGAGCCAAGACCGATGGGGCCAAGGGGTTAGACGCCCAGCCAGGCCCTAACTTTGGCCGGCCGTGTCATACCACGCACTGCTGCTCAAGGCAGCAGCAGTTGTCTCAAAAGTGGACAGGGGTCCGAAACCTGTCCTATGCCTGGAAAGGCAACTATCGGCAATTGGCGCCCGGATCGTTAAGTCCCAATACGCTATCACCCTCAGCTATCACCCAACCGGCATCGGAGGCATATTCGGCCCGGCAAGCGGGGGAAAATGCGGGGCACTCTACGGGTCGGTTAAGGGCGGCAAAAGGGGCGGACGATAGCAGTCCCTAGATCAGCGAAAGCTGACCTGGTCGCTGAACGACAGCGTCTCGGCCTGCCGCACATCGTGAACATCGCGGGGCCGGCGGTTCCGGCGACATGTTGTTTCCGTTTCCGTCTCCGTATGTTCCGTTTTGAGGAGCCCTCCCATGAAGAATCGTCCCCTTGTGGCGGCACTGGCTGCCGGCCTGGTGTGTATTGCATCCCAGGCGTTCGCGTTTGAGCGGTTGGATCGCGCGATCCTGAACATGGTCAGCGGCGGCGGCTATGGCTGCGGCTGCGACAACGCCTGCGGCAAAGAGATGGCCTGCGGCTGCGACCGCGGCTGCGGCCGGCAACGCTGCCATCGCGAGCGTAGCTGCCGCGAACGCTGCCACCGCGATCGTTGCGGCCGTGGCTGCGGATTGTTCGGTGGAAATGGCTGCTGCAATGCGGCCCCGAGCTGCGCTGCCAAGGCCCCGAGCTGCGGCTATGAGCCGAGCTGCGGCGTTGTCCAAAAGGGCCCGAGCTGCGGCATGGACAAGGCCTGCGGCCGCGACCGTGGTTGCCGTGACCGATGCGATCGTGGCTGCCGTGATCGCTGCCACCGCGAGCGCTGCGGCCGCGACCGGTGCAACCGGGGCTGCGGTCTGTTCAGCGGCCACCACGGCGGCTGCGGCTACGAAGCCAAGTGTGGCTGCGGCTAGTTTCGTACGACGGCCTTTCCAGGCCGTCGCCATGGGGGACGGCCTGGAAAGGCCGTCCTACGGTGCGGCTGCCTGAGCAAAGTTCGCCAGCACGCGTGATCGGCCGGCGCGCACACACCACTGCGGCCTCGACCGGTCCGCTTTGAGATATCGAGCGAGAACCCCCGGCCTTGTCTGCCGGGGGTTTTTTTGTTGGGTTTCTAGCCGGAGGGTAACAGCCTCCGGGGATTCGCTGTCTATTGTCGTCTTCCTGGAGGACGATGAAGCGGCGCATGTTTCCCCAGGTGCATGCAGCCGCCAAGCGGCGACTGGACGACAGCCATGCAGCACTGAAAGTGCTGGCCCCACGATAGCCCACGCCGTCGCTGTACACGGCTCCCGATGGCTCCCTGCCGTATTGATTCAGGGCTGGTGAATGAATCCTGGATTCCGCGGTTCTTGATGCTGAATGAGGTAAGATTGTAGGCCCCCGCGCCGCCGGGGCCCTCGTCCGCTGGCCCCCTTCCGGTGTGAACCCATTACCCAGGAGAAGATCATGAATTGCAAATCGCAGGCGACCGGCTGGGACTGCCGCGGCTCGGCCCGATTTCGTTGGTTGGTGATCGGCGGTCTGGGGCTGTTGCTTGCCGGTTGCAACTCACGTCCAACGATGACTGGATATTGGGAGGGGAGCGGGAGTGCCGTGGAGGTGCCGATGAAGGATAACTTCAAGGAGCTGCGGCGCAGCGCGGATTTCAAGTTCTGGTTCGTCATGGACGCTCAGGGGAGCGCGCGCGGCGAGATCGAGCTGGTGTACGACGCCGAATTGAAGGTGGAGAACTTGCCGCAGATGGACTTGGGTTGGATCAGTTTCAGGCCTCAGGTCGGCGGCAAGCTGACCGATCTGGACCCGCGGCGTCGCTTTCCGCTGGTGGGGGTGCGCAATGGGGACGCGCTAACGCTGCAAATCGTTACCGCTGATGCCGACCGCAAGCCTTTGGAGTTCACCATGCGCAGCACGCCTGGCGTCGGCGTCCGCTTCGGCGCGGGCCTGGGCGGGGCCGCGGCAGTGACCGGGCCAGCGGGCGGGGCCGGCGAGGCAGAAAAGATACCAATGACGCCGTTCACCCCATTTTCAGGCCCCGCCAAAATTGAAAAGCGTCCCAACGGCCCCTTTGCTGCCACGTATGAAGCCAACTCCGGTAGCGGGGTGACCAACTGGAGCGCCGCACAGTCAGGCGGCGAGCAGCGGCAAGTCGAAGCGACGCCGGAATTGGAACGCGCGCTGCGGGAACTTCGCGAGCGCCTGGCTCCCGAGGGCAATGGCGATGGGGATGACGATGAAGGGGGGTCACACGATGAACGCGACCCCAAGGCACCCTACCCCAACGTTTAGCGCCACCCGCCGCTGCCGCTGGAGATGTGCCCGCCCGCAATTGGCCGACTCACCCAGTTACAATGGCGGTCCGTGGGGCTGGAGATCGCAAATCCCCAAGTAGGAGCGCCGTCATGGTACTGCCCAAGAATCTGGGAATGCTGTTGTTGGCCGTCTGGCTCATTCTGTTCGGGCTACTGTCGGCACCGATCCTCAAAATCAGCTTCGCTCACAGTGCGAACCTGCTGGCGGCGCTCGCCATTGCGGTCGGCGTCCTGCTACTGGTGCAACGGCAGTAGAGCGTGATTCGGCGGGTGCCCGTCGCCCGGAAGCCCACGCACACATCGCCAGAAGCCCTGCGACTGGCGCTGGTCGAGCGCCCGCTTCTACATGGGGCGTTTGTCCCCGCAAAAACACCTCTCCCTCTGGGAGAGGGTGGCCGCAGGCCGGGTGAGGATGGCGGCGGGTGCCCAAGATCACGCCGCTGCCGGCGGAGTTTTGGGCTGGGCCGTGAAATGGGCGTAGTGCCAAGGGCGACGTCTTGTCAAAACACGTTCTCGATCAACGTCTGGCGTGATGGCTGGATCACTCGCGAGTCCGCACGTGCAAGTGTACGTGGCACTTCAAGACGTGCCACCCGCCCGGTGATGTTCGAGCTGGCACCCAAAAACGCCGACGCCGAGCCGGGCCAGGGGCGGCGGGCCAAGATCGTCAAGCTCATCGACAAGCTCCCCGGCGGCATTCTGCCGCGGCCCACGCAGGATTTGGCCCCGCGACACCATCCCAAGTCGCGGCAGCGCAAGCCAACGTGGCGAAAAAAAGAAGCCGAGTGACGACCGAATCGCCGTGACTTCTACTCCGCGCCCGGCTCGGGCGCCGGGTCTGGCGGGTGGGATTCCAACGGCTCCTCCGGCTCGACTTTCAGGCCGGCATCCAGGAGCAGCTTCAAGGTCCGCTCGCGGAGGGGCGTCGGCGAATTACGATGCAGGCTGCGCAGGTTGTCCTCGTGTTCGCGCACCAGCTCGTGTCGCTCCGTCTCCGGCAGCCGCTCGATGAGGGCCAAGCGGCGCTCGATCTGGTACGGATCGAGCAGTCCCCATACACCCGAATAGGAGTCTCCACGCAGGGAGTTGCCAAACTTCTCAAGATAAACCTGCCGCACCCAAGGTCTGACCGACAGCACATCGAGATGCCCCAGCACGTCGGTGATATCCGGCAGCTCCTCGCGGTAGGCAACGCGCGGCGGTGGGTCCCAGTGCGGCGGAAACTCGTCCCGCTCATGTGCCGACAAAAGCAACAGCGCCTCGCGGATGCGTCCGCCCAGGAGGTCCGACTCAACCTGGCTGCGTAATTGTTGCTCCCTTTGCGTGATGGGAAGTACCAACAGCCAGCCGACGATCGCTGCCGCTGCGAATCCCCACATGTGCCAGGCTACCGGCCGCGGCTCGACATGGGCCAGACTGGCCAGACGCCACGACTTGTTGCAGGCGATGACCGCTCCGATCGACCAGATGGGCCACGTCAGGACTCCCAAGATTCCGACGGTCCACGCAATGTTGTGCAGCAGCGCTTCGCTTTCCGACAGGCGTATGCCCCCCATCACGCCAATGATCGGAATCGGCGTCAGCCGCAGCAGGATGAGCGCCACCGTGTCCGCAAACAGCATCACTGGAAACAGCGCCCGAAAGAAATTCACCTGGTAAATTACCGATAGCGATCGCGTCATCAGCAGCACCCGCCACAGCGACACCAGCCCCAGCAGCCACAGATTCGCGCGGGTCGCATCGGCGGCAGAGAGGAAGCGCTCGACCGGAATGCCGTACACGAGGGCCAGCGGCGCGGTCATCCAGTAGAGTCCCAGAAAGGCGCGGTAAGAAAGGAGCGGCCGATTCGTCCCGCCGGCACGGACGAACAGGATCAGCCACAAAAGCCCATACAGCAGCGCCGACGTGGCCAGCGAAGCCCCCAGCGGCAGCAGCAGATGCCATGGCTGGCGAAGCAGGTCTTCGCCGTCGTATTCGCGAGCCAAACCTGCCGCCAGCACGAACAGCAGCGCTACCCAGACGGCGCCGCGACTGGCGGCAACTTGCCGGATCGCCCGAGAATTGCCAACCAGGTATTTCAGCAGCGTGGCCAGCGTCATGGAGTGGTCCCTTTCCGCCGCCGCAGGATCGCGCGGCGATTCTGGCTGCGGCGAGCGGCCGCCTCCTGAGAGAATACCGCCTGGACCACGTCGCGGAAACCTTGTTCCAACTCCGCCACGGAAATGGCGTCCGGCTGGTACGTGACGTCGAACAGCGTGTAGTGCGACCAGTCGCGCTCCGGCAGCAGCCGCCCTTGATCGCGCAGCCGACGATAGAGTCCGGTGCCGGGAAAGGGGGTTTGCAGCGTGAGCTGCACTTCCGCCAGCGGGCTGTCCAGAATGAAGTTGGCCAGGCGATCGAGCGATCCCCGCGTTTCCCCCTCCGCGCCGACGATGAAGCAGCCGTTGACGGCGACGCCGGCCGCTTGCACGCGCTCCACCGCCTCCACGATCCGTCTCAGTTCCGTTTGCTTGGCCCCCATGCCGGGATAACGAAAGACGAGCGACTCGATTCCCATCAGCACCTGCGCGCATCCCGAGGCAGCCAGCCCGGACAGAACCTCCGGCCGCTCGCCGATTCGCCAGTCCGCTTCCGTAAAGTATCGCGCGCCGGCGGCGGACAAAGCGTCGAACAGCTCGTGCGGGTCTCGATTGCCGGCAAACGTGTTGTCGTCGGCCAGCTCCAATAGCGGCCGCGGCGTGCGGCTGGTGATTTGCGCCAGCTCGCGGCAAATGGCGGCGGC
>DATKDU010000168.1:0-7715 GCA_035512595.1 Pirellulaceae bacterium | reverse complement strand
GAAAGTTAGTGAAGCGCCGGTTCAGGACGGGCAAGTTGACAATTACCTGGTCGCTATAAGTGGTCGCTACGTCGCTTCGCTCTGTTTTGAGCAACGACGCTTCGCCGGTGACTTCGATCGTCTCGGTCACGTCGCCGACCTGTAGCCTCACGTCGATCCGCGTCTCCGCGTCCACCGACACACTCACCGACTCCTGAACAGAGGCGTTGAACCCCGGCGCTTCCACACGCACCCGGTAGCGTCCCACAATAAGGAAGCGTTGGTTAAAAAAGCCAGCTTCGTTTGTGGTCGTCGTGTTGGTTACGTCGCGTCCCAAGTCCGTTATCGTGACCCGGGCATCGGGAATTGCGGCGCCGGTCGGATCAACCACTGTACCCACAATACTTCCGTACACGGCCTGCGCCCGAAGTTGATCGACTGTTCCTGTAAAGGCTAACCACCCTGCCAAGAATGCCAGCAGGTGTTTTCTGCTTGCCATAAGGCCCCCCCCCTTGAACTTTCCGTAAAGTCCCGCTTTGGCCTCCGCGCGAACCGACCTGACCTCCGTAGGGCCCCTTGACCTCAACCGAGAAGACGCACGTCTATTGGCCGGAGAGGAGCTTAGTCGATTGTGCGGCATTATTCAATTCACAGCCCTTCATCTATTTTTCAAATTTTGTTCATTAGCCAAGCTATTGCAGATATGTGACCTGCGGCATTCCAACAACAGATTTCCCTTATTGAAAGATCCTGGTCCGAAGCCAAGTGAGATCGCTATGTAACCGTTGCCCAACGTGGAGATGTCCTTTTGCGTTTTGGTCGACTAGGAATCGCTGACTGGAACATGGAGGACTCTCAACCCGGTATTCTCCTCTACTGGTGCACCATGTGCCAGCCCGACGGTTGTCTGTAAACGGTTGAATTATAAAAACTTGCTTGCATTAAGTCTGTAGCCGTCATGTGGTAATATGTTGAGCACACCTGTTAGTGAGGAGTCTCCATGTCCCAGCCGCCGAACGCTCGCGGGGGCAAGGTTCGCTTTGGCGCTTTTGAGGCGGACCTGCGAACCAGCGAACTGCGCAAGTTCGGAGTACGGGTAAGGCTTCAGCACCAGCCGTTCAAGCTCCTCGCCAGCCTTCTTGAGCGTCCTGGGGAGATTGTAAGCAGGGAGGACTTGCGGCAGCGGATCTGGGGTCCGGCGACCACAGTGGATTTTGACCATGGTCTCGGAACGGCCCTTAACAAAGTCCGCGAGGTTCTCGGAGACTCTGCTGATACGCCCCGGTATATAGAAACTCTGGCGAGACGAGGATACCGATTTATCGCGCCGGTCGAGGTTCTCGACACTCCCCGATCATCCGCTGCGGCCATCACGGATGGAGTTTTCTCTTTGCCTCCGCCGCCGCTGGCGCCGGTGTCTGCCGCCCGGCAGGGGATCGTGGCGCCCTCGATCTCACGAAAAAGCACGCCCTGGGCGCTGGCAGCGGCGGTGTTCGCCGCCGTGCTGACCGTTGGGTTGCTGGTTTGGCCTTTGTGGGTGGGACCGGCGGCATCGCCAATCGTTCGCTTCGCCCGGATCACTTGGTCGAGCAACATCGATCCCGGCAATATGAGCGCACAGAGGTTCCCTGTTGTCCTGACAGACGGCGTGCGCGTCTATTTCACCAAATTTCTGAATGAGCGGGTTGTTCTGGTGCACGCGGCGGTGGCGGGAGGTGATACTCATCTCCTGACGATGCCGGCCGAAATCACACGGCCATCGTTGGCCAGCATCTCTCCGGACGGATCAAAGCTCCTCGTCCGGAGTGACACCTGGTCTGAGAAGGCGCACCTGTGGATTGTCCCTTCCGCCGGAGGCGCCGCTAAGAAGGCGGTGAGCGTCCCTGTGCGCGATGCCACTTGGCTTCCGGACGGACAATCCATAGCGTACTCTTCGGGAAACGATCTGCTGATCATGCAGAACGATGGCCGGGAGCCCCGCAAACTTGCCACCCTTCCCGGCAGCGCATTCTGGCTTCGGTATTCCCCCGATGGTTCTCGCCTTAGCTTCACCCTTGTCGATTCCATGACGCGGGCAACTTCTCTTTGGCAGCTTTCCAGTGATGGGAAAGACCTTCGGCCCATGTTGCCAGGTTGGAACAGTCCACCGGCTGAATGCTGTGGAAACTGGACGCTCGACGGCGCCTATTTCGTGTTCCAATCAACGCGCGACGGGATGAGCAATATTTGGGCGTTGCCACAGACTAGGCGGTTCTGGGAGTCGTCCGCGCGGCCGGTGCAGATCACTGCAGGTCCGCTGCAATATCTCGCTCCCGTCCCGGCGCATCGAGGCAATCGAATCTTTGTCATCGGCACACTGGCGCATAGCCAGCTTAGGCGTTTTGATTTCAGGTCCCGCCGGTTCGGGCCCTATCTCCCCGATCTCACCACGGCGGGACGCACGGAATTTTCCAGCGACGGGAGCCATGTGGCCTGGCTCAACACGAGCGATGGCTCTCTGTGGCAGAGCGAGATGGACGGGACTCAGCGACTGCAGTTGAGCTCGCACCCGATGCGGGTCCACATGATGCGCTGGTCGCCGGACGCGCGCAGAGTCGCGTTCATGGGAAAAGAGCCAGGAAAACCCTGGACGATCTATATGGTATCGGTTGATGACGTTGAACCTCAGATGTTGCTCGACGAACCGCGCAACGAAGCCGACCCAGGGTGGTCTCCGGATGGCAACTCGATTGTTTTCGGCCACACACCCGAGCATATGGGCGAGAATTCGTCTCCGAAGGCGATACACATTCTGAACATCAAAACAGGGGCGCTTTCGACCGTGCCTGGCTCGACCGGGCTGTTCAGTCCACGCTGGTCGCCAGACGGCCGCTATCTGGCAGCGATGCCCCTTGACCAGCAGAAGCTGATGTTATTCGAGTTCGCAAGCGAGACGTGGACTGAACTCGCTGCTCAGAGCGTCAACAACCCAGTCTGGTCGAGTGACAGCAGGGATATCTATTTTCATTCCTTCAGGCAGGAGGGGCAGCCCATTTATCGGATCTCGCTATCCGGCCGCCGCATTGAACGGATCGTCGATTTCGGCGATCTTCAGCCGGCTGATACCGTCGACTATTGGGGGCTGACGCCCGACGATGCGCCTCTCGCATCGTTCAATTTCTTGAAGGCCAATATCTATGCACTGGAGTGGGATCCCGCCGACTTTCGGCCGTAGACCCCTCCGTCGCGGCTACCCCATCTGGACTGCCACTGAAGGCTGGCGTTCGTCAGATTCATCAGCCAAGACGGTCCGGACGGCTGCAAGAGCCCACGTCCGTGGCGGACTATAATCTAGTCTGGATTTCCGAGCCAGACATTGC
The DNA here is from genome assembly GCA_035512595.1 of Pirellulaceae bacterium. Lineage (GTDB taxonomy): Bacteria > Planctomycetota > Planctomycetia > Pirellulales > Pirellulaceae > DATKDU01. Next base: position 4,377 of record DATKDU010000168.1, on the reverse strand, counting down.
AGGGCCAGGACCTCACGGTGCTCAGAGCGTTCGTAATTGTCGGACGTTTCAAGAATTCGAGATAGCGAGGCAAGTTTGCTCTCCTGCTCCTTGGCCTTTGCTCGCGGGTAGTGCGCCAAAACAACGCAGTTTTGGCCATCACCCGCTCGTGACTGGGATACTCGTAGGGGCGTGCGGTGTTTGTGGAAGCGCGAATTGTGGGCCAGTGCTGGCTGGTAACTTGCCTTCTCGCAGTCGCGAGCAGCGCTTGTAATTACCCGGCAGGAACTACGCCGCAACTGTTGGACCTGGCCGGTCGCCCCGTGGATCCGTTTCGTGATCTCGATGCTCCGGCGATTGTCTTTCTCTTCACTCGCAGCGACTGTCCCATCTCGAATCGCTACGCTCCCGAGGTGAGCAGACTCCACGGGCAGTTCTCTCCACATGGAGTGGCCTTTTGGCTGGTGTATCCAGATCCCGCGGAATCTGGTGATTCCATAGCAGATCACCTCTCCGAGTATGGATATGGCTTTGGCGCTTTGCGGGATCCCCAACATGCTCTGGTCGCGATGGCGAATGTCCGTGTCACGCCGGAGGCGGCTGTGTTTGTGCCCGCGAAGCCCGAATTTCAAATGGTGTATCGCGGCCGCATTGACGACCGGTTTGTTGCCTTTGGCCAGAGGCGCCCAGCGCCGGCGGTTCGGGATCTGGAGCAAGTTCTGGAAGCAGTGGTCCGCGGACAGCCCGTATCTCCTCGAACCACGGAAGCGATCGGATGTTTTATCGCGGATCTGAAATGACCCGTCCAACCCGACTTGCCCTTTCGTTTCTCGGCGTCGTCGCCCTGCCCGCCGCGGTCGTGTGGCTAATCGTGAAATCGCCGCCGCGCGCGTACTTCGAAACGGTGACTTTTAACAGGCATATTGCGCCCATTGTCTTCGAGAACTGTGCCCCTTGCCATCACGAGGGCGGCTCTGCCCCTTTTTCGCTGTCGACATACGACAATGCCAAGAGGCGGGCCCAGCAGATCCTGGTGGTCACAGAAACCCGCTATATGCCGCCCTGGATGCCGGAACCCGGGTATGCTGAGTTCGTGGGCGAGCGCCGCCTCAGCGACGGCCAGATTGGCCTGATCCGGCGCTGGGTGCAACAGGGCGCGCCTGAAGGTGATTTTCTCGCTCCAGTTCCTCCGGCTGAACTCCCCACGGCTTGGCAGCTTGGTGAGCCGGACCTGATTATCAACATGCCGCAGCCTTACATGCTTGCGGCCGAAGGTACGGACGTGTTTCGCAATTTTGTGTTCCCAGCGCCCGTCGAGGGAACTCGCTACGTGAGGGCCCTGGAGTTAAGGCCCGGTAACAAGAGGATCGTGCATCACGCCAACGTGCTGGTCGACCGCCACGGCTCCTCGCGACGCTTGGACGAGGACGATCGGGAAGTCGGATTTGCTGGCATGGAACTTGAGATTGAGTCGGAATCGTTCGATCCTCATACACACTTTCTGTTTTGGAAACCGGGGACCGCTCCGCTTGTGGAACCAGATGAAACGAGCTGGCGGCTCGACGGAGGCACAGACCTGATTGTGAATATGCACCTTCAGCCCTCCGGCAGGATCGAGGCAGTCCAACCGAGCATTGGGCTATATTTTTCGTCCAAAGCACCGGAACTTCATCCGATGCTCTTGCAGTTTGAGAACGACGGCGCCATCAACATCCCTCCCGGCGAAAAGAATTTCGTGGTGACGGACCGCCTGGAATTGCCCGTTGATGTCGATGTGCTGGGCGTCTACCCGCATGCGCACTACTTGGGCAAGCGGGTGGAGGCCTTCGCCACGCTTCCGGATGGCACCCGCAAGTGGCTGTTAAGGATTCGGCAGTGGGATTTCAACTGGCAGGCTGTTTACCGTTACGCCAAACCGGTCTTTCTACCCAAACAGACCGTAGTGCACATGGCGTGGACTTACGACAACTCAGCAGACAACGTCAGGAATCCCCATCAACCTCCTCGCCAGGTTGTGGCCGGCGACCGTTCTTCGGATGAGATGGCCCATCTATGGGTTCAAGTCTTACCGAGGGGTGGTGAAGATCGCAGACTGGAATTGCAGGTGGCGCTGATGCTTCGAAGGCTGGAGAAATATCCGGGCGACTTTACGGCGCATTTCAACCTGGGTGCGGCCCTGCAAGCCATGAACAAGCCGGAAGAGGCCATCGTGCAGCTCCGCAATGCTATTGCGGCACGGCCTGACAGCGCCACGGCACACAATAACTTGGGGTCCGCTCTTTACGACGTTGGAAGAGTGGAAGAAGCGGCGAGCCACTTTCGCCGCGCCGTGCGCACCCGCCCGGACTATGCCAGCGCACACTACAATTTGGGCCAGGCGTACGCGGGGCGCGGCGAGTTCGGGAATGCCATCACGCATTTTCAAAGGGCGGCGCAGTTGCTTCCGAACGATGCCGCAATCCGCGCTGATCTTGGTACGGCGCTTTTGACGGCGGGACGGTTCGACGAAGCCATTCGCCAACTGAACCAAGCCTTGAAGATGGATTCCCAATCTCTGAACGCGCACTACAATCTCGCTTCTGTCTTCCTGATGCATGGCCGGTTTGAGAAGGCGGAACAGCATTTTCGCGAGGCATTACGGCTGAAATCTGATGATGCCGACATCCACGCCGGCCTTGGCACCGCACTCGCCGCTCAAAAGAGGCTGCCCGAAGCGGTAGTTCAGTTTGAGAAAGCGCTGCGCCTCAACCCCGAGCATGGGGTAGCACGGAGTAACCTTGGATTGGCCACAGCAGGTGGGCGGCCCAGATAGTCGTTGTCTGGAAGCTCTGCAAAAAAGCAGATCAGAGTCCTTTTAGATTTGGAGGTCCAGACCAATCCGATGATCCCGCCGACTGTCTGATTCTGTAGTTGGGAGAAGCGAAACAGCTGTAGTCGATTTTGTAGCTGTGAATTCCTCCTGAACAATTCATTTCAACACGTTTCAACAGGATAGGCCGCAACCTATTGAATCGTAAGCACCTGAAAATGAGGCAGTTACAGGTTCGAGAAATATGCGACTTACAAACAGGTCGTTGGCGTCATCCAAGCTCCCTGCGGATTTCGTCGCCCTACCGGCAATCTCGACTCGCCGGGGTCGAGAGATCCATCACGAACAGCACCAAACATTCGCCAATCCGGCCAGTGTCCGAATCTCCACCGTGAAGACCTCGGTAGCGGGCCAACACTGCCCAATGAATTTGCAGGAATTGCCGCCAGCTTGTCTTCTGGCTTCGCTTCGGCGCGGGATCCAGGCCGCGTATACCGCGAGGTGTCGTTTTACTGGGCTACTCGAACAACCAGTTCTCGAATCTGCTCCAACACCCGGAGTGGGCCCTGGGACCACGGCGTTGACTGCCATCGTTTGGTGCCGACTGGGGGTGATTTTGTGGGTACTAGATCCACATTTGGGGCCATCTTGTCACATCTTCCTACAGCTAGCGACATTCGCTAAATTCTTGAACCTGCAAGGTTTCTGTCTATTATCAAGAACTTGCCGGGAGGCCCAAAAAGTTTTACGAAACCGCTGCTCTACCAACTGAGCTACCGTGGCTCAATAACTTACAACTCCATTGTACCGGCCTGGGGGTGATTTTGGGGGTACCGCGTTGCGTCTACCGACCTTCTCTATGGCTTTTAGTCAATGTTGCTTTCCCGAGCAGCGCCGGCGCGACGGTACGACGACCCTGTTTGTGGCATTGTCAAGTTAAGGGTAGTGGGCGACAATCGGACCGATGAAATGTGCCGGTTCAGCGTGAAAAGGAGAGGGAGCGTTCTCCGTTAGTAAGTATGCCGCCCTGCGGGCGGGGATTTTCAAGGCATCGGGATCTTTCGATCCGATGGGGTTTTTGGGGAGAGCGCGAAAGGTCGCTCCCGCGCTCCCGATCATCGTCTCGATGAGCCCGCCAGGCTATCCCTCGGCATGGTTCGATCCCTCGAGATCCCGCTTCCGTTTCGCCTGGTCCCGTCCCGTCATTGTAACTCCGTCGATCAGGCCGCCTGTTGCCGGCGCCGTTGCCGCTGCCGGCGGGCCTCCTCCAGCTTGTGATCCCGCGCGGCGTGGATCTGCTTCTGTCGCCCCGCCAGCATGTCGGCCGGCGTCACGAAACCAATCGCGCTGTGCAATCGTACCGTGTTGTAGTGGTCCACATACTGCTGAATCAGGCGCCGTGCATCCTCGGGTGTCAACGGCGTAGCGGGCCGGATGCACTCTGCTTTGAGTGATTTGTGCCAACGCTCCAACTTGCCGTTCGATTGCGGATAGTAGGGCGAGGTTCGCACGTGCGTCATGCCCGAGATGCGAATGAATTCCTTGAAGTCCTTGGCGATGAATTGCGGGCCGTTGTCGGAGATGATCCG
>DATKDU010000167.1:0-2902 GCA_035512595.1 Pirellulaceae bacterium | reverse complement strand
ACATCCCTGGGACTGGTTCGCATAGCGTCTTTCGATCTAAAGGGCGCGGAAAGCGCCTTCCGGTGCGCACTTGCGTTGAATGCCGGCGACCAGCGGGCCCGGCACTGGCGTGCCATGACGCTAGCCAGCTTAGGGCGCGTTGAAGAAGCCATCCCCGAAATCGAGCGTGCGCTTGAACTCGATCCCTTTGGAGTCACTGTAAACCAGGACGCTGGGCGGATCCTGTACCTGGCGCGACGGTACGATGAAGCGATAGTGCGCCTACGCCACACCCTCGAGATAGCACCAAAAGCCTACTGGGCCCTGGTCTACCTGGCCCTGGCGTACATTCAAATTGAGGCTTACCGGCACGCATTGACAGTCTCGGAGGTTCAGCCAGCTCTCACCGCATTCGTGCGGGGCCGGATGGGAGAAACCCACGAGGTCAAGAAAGCGCTTGAGGCGAACCGGCAGCTTAGCAAGAGCTTCACCTGGAGAGCGGTCTTACACCTCGGACTTGGCCAAAACGACCGAGCAATCCGATCGCTCAAACGCGCCGCCGAACGTTTTGAGCCGGAACTCCTCGACATGTGCTTGGGCGTGCAGCCGATTTTCGATGGTCTGCGCTCGAATCCGGAATTTCATGCGCTCTTGGGGCGGAGTGCGTCAGGGAGCCAGCGATTGCTTCGACGCAGAAAGATCCAGTGACCGCCCTTCTGCCGACCTCGATCCATTTAGCAGTTTATATTTAGTGGCTTGGGCCTCACCCTCGTTCTCTCCGTGAATCGCCGGAATGGGAATCCCTTGTACTTGCTTGCTTCCATCAATCCACCTCCCGCGCTCGCCTTTTCTCGTATTGATATTGCATCTTATTGGGACATACCGAGATACAATAGCCACACGAAGACTGAAGACTTGGGAGGGTTTGGTTTTGACAGTTCGAATGATCGACATTGCTCGAGACCTTGGGGTGTCGCTGATGACGGTGTCCAAGGCTCTCCGGAATCACAACGACATCAGCGCGAAAACCAGGGACCGGGTTCTAGAACGCGCCCGGCGCTTGGGTTACCGGCCCAACTGGGTCGCTCGCAGTTTGGCTACCAGCCGCACCTACATGGTGGGCCTCGTCATTCCCGATCTAATGCACTCCTTCTTTGCGGAGGTGGCAAAAGGAATCGTCCGTAAGCTCGATCCGCTCGGCTACCAGGTCATCATGACGAACTCCGAGGAGAGTCCGAGAGTGGAGGACCGCCAGATCGATCTGCTGCTGTCGCGCAAGATCGACGGCATCATCGTCGCCTCAGCGGCAACAGGAGGAGATTCCGAAACACTCGGCGGCTTGCAGTCCCTTGGTTTTCCGCTGGTGCTGATCGACCGCAGACCGCCGGGCGTCAATGCCAACTACGTAGGGGTGAAAGACGAAGAGGTGGGATCGTTGGCAACCCAGCATTTGATGGAGCAGGGCTGCCGCCGCATCGCCCACATCCGCGGGCCGGCCAACTCGACGGGAACAGGGCGTCTGCACGGCTACCGCAGCATGCTCAGGAAACACGGTCTGGAAATGGGACGGAAGTACATCACCATGGGAGGATCGAGCGACGACTCCGCCTACCAGGCGATGCGCGGGCTATTGAAGCTAGACCCTCTGCCTGACGGCGTCGTCTGCTTCAACGACCCGGTAGCCGTGGGCGCTATCAAGGCGGCGCTCGATGCCGGGCTGGATATTCCGGACGATGTGGCGATCATCGGCGCCGGCAACGTGCATTATTCGGATTTGCTTCGCATCCCTCTTTCCACGATCGACCAGAGCAGTAGTCTGATTGGCGAGACGGCCGCCGGACTTCTGGCCGCCTGCATGGAGAACAAGACCAAGGGTGCAGTGGCGCGTATCCTGATTGCTCCGAGGCTTGTGGTGCGGGACTCGACGCGCCGCCGCAGCTCACCGGTTGTGGAGATGCTGCGCGCCTCCGGCTGAGATGTCGAAGGGTTCGAGCGGCGGTTCCTTGCAGCGGGGCAGAGCGGGTTGATCCGCGGGGCCCGCCGGGGTTTCCGGCTTCGAGCGCGGCGGGCGCGACACGGCGCTTTATTTTATCAAGCGCCGCCGGACACCTTAATCAGACCTTTCTCGCGGAGTTGTTCTAAGAATGCCAGCACATCCCGCTGGCAAGCCGCAGGGTCAACCTCGAACTCTTGCGCGAGTGTCCCGCACAGCGACAAAACCGATACGGGTTCGTCCAATAGCTCCCAGATGCTCTTTCCGACGGCGTCGAGCTGAAAAAATTCATCGGGATTGTCTCCAAGCATCGTGACACCCTCGTCGAGGGTAGACGCCAGCACCCCTTGTTCTCGCACGACCAAGGACGTGAGCTGAAGAGGTTGCTGATTCATGAGCAGGTTTATTCCTCCGAAACAGATGGATCTTACAGGATACAGGATCTTTAGGCTTTTTTTGGGGCCGTAACCCGATCGCTTCAAAAGTTTTCGCGTCGCTTTGCGCCGGCCCACGCCGGCCCAGTTTTGCGGTAGCGTCTCAGTTTGCTGCCATTCGCCGTTTTGGGCTCGTGGCGTGGGCCTCCGGCCCGCAGCGTCGGCGTCCACGCCGACGTTCTTTTGCATTGTGCGACACGTTGACCAGAGGTCGCCGCTGCGGGCGAGGACGCCCGCGCCACCAGCTCAAGCTGAGGCACTACCCGGTTTGCGGCCGGGAGCCGGCTTGTTGATAGGATGTTTGAGATGGGAAATGATTTAGCATCTTCGGCCGGCGAGGGGCTGAAACGCCCGAGGCCCGCCGCCGACTGCCATCTTTACTTGGTTGATGCCGAAGGAGTGCTCTTCTGCGAGGGCCAGCAGGAGATGCACGCTCTCAACACGACGGCATCGTTCGTCTGGCTGGCGCTGGAAGATGGCGGCGACGAAGCGTCGA
>DATKDU010000166.1:0-6845 GCA_035512595.1 Pirellulaceae bacterium | reverse complement strand
CTTGTCGCCGCTTTGGGACTTTTGGACGCTGGTGACGGCCGGATGCCGAGCGGTTCCTCCACCCGAACATCAAGAATCCGAAAGCGGCGACAAGTCGCCGCACTCCAGATCCAAAAGCTACCGCGACCTGGCAAACCGGCTGCTGTCGCCGAACTTTTTCGGCCGTCCAGCGCCGTACGGGTTGGGACCCGTGCTGCCGCTACGCCGCTTCTTGCCGCCGTATGGCTTGCTGTACCGCCGCTGTCCGTTGCCGTTCTGCGCCGGGCCTGCCGCCGTGGCGCTAGCCTGCGGCCGGTGCGCGGCATTGCGCCGCGGTCGCTCCGTCTCGCTCGGCGATGCCGTGAACGCCATCTCGCTCTTGGCGACGGGCACTCGCTGCCGCGTGATCCGTTCGATCTCGCGGAGCATGCTCCGCTCGTCGCCGTCGCAGAGGGTGATGGCAATCCCCTCGGCTCCGGCGCGGGCCGTGCGGCCGATGCGATGGACGTAAATCTCCGGCGTCATCGGCAAGTCGTAGTTGAAGACGTGCGACACGTCGTCGATGTCCAGGCCGCGGGCCGCGATGTCCGTCGCCACGAGCACCGGCAGCTTCCCGCTCTTGAAATCCTCAAGCGCCCGCCGGCGGGCGTTCTGGCTCTTGTTGCCGTGGATCGCGGCCGAGCGGATGCCGTCCTGGATCAGATGCTTGACCAGCTTGTCCGCCCCGTGCTTGGTGCGGGTGAAGACCAGCGTGCGGAACACGCCGTGCTCCTTGAGGCACTGGGCCAGAAGCTGCGGCTTGTTGCGGCGATCGACGAAGTACACCGACTGCGCGACGCGGTCGGCAGTCGTCGATTGGGGAGCGACCTGCACCGAGACCGGATTGCGGAGCCACTGCTGGGCCATGTCGCGGATCGGCGGCGGCATCGTGGCGGAAAACAGGAGCGTCTGCCGCTCGCGGGGGACGCGGGAGACGATCCGCTTGAGATCGTGGATGAAGCCCATGTCGAACATCTGATCGGCTTCATCGAGGATCAGGATTTCGACGTGGCTCAGATTGACGTAGCCCTGGTTCATCAGGTCCAGGAGCCGCCCCGGCGTGGCGACGACGATATCGACGCCGTGCTGGAGGGCTTTGACCTGCGGATTCTGGCCGACGCCGCCGTAGATGACGGTCGAGCGGAGGTTCGTGTGGCGGCCGTAAGTGCGAAAGCTCTCGCCGATCTGCGAGGCCAACTCGCGCGTCGGCGCCAGGACCAGGCAGCGGATGCGGCGGCGGCTGTGTGGGCCGTCGCTCCGCGATGCGCCATGGCGCGCGACGGAGTCGCGACCGGCATTTGAGTCGCGGCCGGCGCGGGCGGCCAGCAACTGCAGCGTCGGCAGCGCGAATGCCGCCGTCTTGCCGGTTCCCGTTTGCGCGCAGCCGACCAGGTCGCGCCCCGCGAGCAGATGCGGGATGGCCTGCGTCTGGATCGGCGTGGCGGTCTCATAGCCGGCGCCGCGCACGGCACGGAGCAGGGACTCGGACAGTTTTAATTCCCCAAAACTCATGACAAAACACCTTCCTGAAAACAAATCGAGCGCAGCCGGCCCGTGCATCCGCACGAAGTTCACCAGCGATAGCCCAAGGAGGGAAGTGCCCGCAGGCCTTCCCGCGGCATCAGTCGCCGGACTCTTCAGAGTTCGGACCCGAATTCATACGAATTCGGCTACCAGGAGGCAGTCACCATTGACGCCAAGGCCTCGGCAGGATGCCAAGGGGCAAGAGAATCCATCGCGGTCGTTAGGCCAGATACCGGGGAATTTTCCCAGGCGGCTGAAGACGAAGCCAAGGAACACAGCGGCACTCCCTTGAGGAGCATGGCCGCCGGTCTCGCACCTTTTTCTTATGGATCAAGAATACAGCGCCCCGGCACCCGGTCAAGAGCGGAATCGGCCGAATGTTCGCCTGGAGACGCGAAAGGGGACATTCCGGCGAACCGGAGGGGTGATTTTTCGCTCGCCTTTACGTAAGATTGACTTGCGCAGCAGGCGGCCTTGCCGCCGCCAGCCGCAGAATGCCAATTCCACTTCAAGAAAGGAGCGTGCGTGGGCGCACCAGCAACCGTCAACATTCCCTCGACTTCCTCCGGCCGCAGTTTTCTCTTGGCCAAGGCGGCCGCGCAATCGGCGGAGGACAACCGCGGGCAGAACGTGGTGATTCTCGACCTCCGCGATCAGACTTCTATTTTCGACTATTTCGTCATCGCCAGCGGCACCAGCCAGCGGCAATTGCGGGCCATGAGCGACGCCATCGACGACGTGCTCCAGAAAGAGTTCGGCCACCGCCGCCTGGGGACCGAAGGGTACCAGGACAGCAAGTGGATCCTGCTCGACTATGGCTCCGTCATCGTCCACCTGTTCGACGACAGCAGCCGTGATTACTACCGACTGGAGGAGCTGTGGGGCGGGGCCAAACCGGTTGACTGGAAGTCCTAGCGGCGCTCGCGTAAGCTTTCAGGATCACCCCTCACTGAAAGGCTGCGCCATGACCCTCTCCCGCCGTTCGTTTGTCGGATCTTCTGCCGCTCTTGCCGCCGGCGCGCTGGCTGCCGGCATTTCGCCGCTGGCCCGCGCTATCGAGCCGATCCCGCGCAACGGCACCCCGAAGTTCAAATTCTCGCTGGCGGCCTACAGCTACCGCAGCCTGCTCTCCGGCGAGAATCCCAAGCTCACGCTGCACGACTTCGTCTCCGACTGTGCCAAATTCGGCCTGGAAGGGACCGAGTTGACCAGCTACTACTTTCCCAAGAGCGTCTCGCCCGACTACCTGCGGCAATTGGCCGCCCACGCGTTTCGTCTGGGGCTCGACGTGTCGGGCACCGCGGTCGGCAATGACTTTGGCCTTCCTCCGGGCGACAAGCGGCTGGAGCAGATCGCCTCGGTGAAAAGGTGGATCGAATATGCCGACCTGCTCGGCGCGCCGGTGATCCGCATCTTCGCCGGCCATCAGCAGAAGGATCAGACGCCGGCCCAGGCCCACTCGCTGATGGTGGCCGGGATCGAAGAGTGCTGCGAATACGCTGGGAAATTTGGCGTCTATCTCGCGCTGGAAAACCACGGCGGGCCGACGGCGACGGCAGAGGGACTCTTGGCCTTTGTGCGGGACGTGAACAGCCCCTGGTTCGGCGTGAACCTCGACTCGGGGAACTTTCACACGGAAGATCCCTACGGCGACCTGGCGAAGATTGCCCCGTATGCCGTCAATGCGCAGATCAAGGTCGTGATGAGCCGGCCGGGGAAAGCGAAAGAGCCTGCCGACTACGCGAAGCTGGCGCAGATCCTGCGCGAGGCGCATTACCGCGGCTACGTGGCGCTGGAGTACGAAGAGGCCGGGGACGTGCGGGAAGAGTGCGCCAGGCACCTCGACAAGCTGCGGGAGGCGTTTGCGTAGACCGTCTGACGGGAATTCTACGTTTGGCCGATCAGTCGTCCGATTTCTTGCGGGGCTTCTTCCTGGGACTGCGCGGGCGCGATGGTTGATCCTTTTTTGAGCCGGCTGCCCTTTGGCGTTTCCGCTCGCATTCCTCGATCATGGGCGCATAGGCCGGGTCCGGGATCGCTTCAATCACGATCTCCTTGAGGACACGATATCGTGTCGGTGACTTTCGTTCGCTGGCCATTGATTCACCTCACCCGCAAAGGACATTCCCCCAGGACCTTTCCGTCGAACAGAAACTGAATGTTGTAGGTTCCCGGACTTGGGAAGAAGCATTCGAGTATTCGAAACGGCACAATCACGATATCCAGAGGATCATTGCCGAGCGGTGCTTCCCGCGTTTGGGTTCCAAAAACACGTCGGCCAGTCTCTTCGAAAACACACTGAATCGCTACCGAACCGCTGCCACGGCATTCGGTCAACATCACAACGCAACACATTTCGGGGACGAAAGCGGGAAACGGCAGAGGGAGGTCAACGCTACTCAACAATCCGAGGATGTTGATCCGATTTCGATGAGGGTGCGATTGTTCCCAATCCTCCGCCAGAATCACGTAACGCAGTACGGGTTCCAATGCCATCGCACGGCCTCAAGATGCACGTCTAGGGTGCAATCATTATAGGACGCTGGCCGACCGGAACCAAACTGGTCTCAAGGGGCGATGCTGCCGCGATCCATTCCCTCTCCCCCGCTCCTGCGGCATCGCGGCAAGACCACGTGCGACGCCAGGCCGAGCCGCTCCAGCAGTTGGATGAACGCGAAGATCAGGTCGAACTCGAACCAGCGGTGGCCGTTGGAAGCGCTGGCCGGGTCGTGATGGTGGTTGTTGTGCCATCCCTCGCCGCTGGACAAGAGCGCCACCAGCCAGTTGTTGCGGCTGTTGTCCTGCGTGTCGTAGTTGCGATACCCGGCCACGTGCGACAGCGAGTTGACCGACCAACTGATGTGCCACACGCACACCGTTCGCAGCAGGCAGCCCCACACCAGCCAGCTCAGCCCCAGTTGCACGCCGCCGAGCCACGTCCCCAAAAACCACCATCCCCCTGCCAGGCCGGCCAGGAAGTAAAGTGCGGCGTGAGCCGCATAGATCCAGATCGGCAGCAGGCTCCGCTGCAGCCGCATGTACAGCGGGTCGCGAAGGATATCGCGGGCATACCGATCGAACGCCGACGAGCAGCGAACCGCCGCATTATCGACCAGCAACCATCCCATGTGGCTCCAGAAGAAACCGGCCAGCGGGCTGTGGGGATCGTCCCGGTCGTCGGAATCGATGTGGTGCTGCCGGTGCGTCGCCACCCAGCTTCCCGGCGCATCTTCGAGGCAGCAGAGTGCGACCATGACGAACAGGCGTTCCAGCCATAGCGGACAGCGAAAGCTGCGATGCGTGAGCATCCGGTGGTAGCACAGATCGATGCCAATGCCGCCATAAAAGTAGATGCCCAGCCAGAGCAGTGCCGCGCCCGACCAACTGAACAGCCAGGGCCACACCGCCAGGAGGGCCAGCGCGTGGACGATGACGATCGGCGCTGCGTACCGCCAGAAGATGCGGCGGGTGGTTTGCGGCGGGCGAGGCAGTCGCGTGTGCCGCTTGCCAGCGGGCAGCGAACTCATCGGCGGGGGCGCACGGGGAATTGCCCCTGTGGAAATCGTTGTCACCGACATGCTGTGCCTTGCATCCAGGAGGGATACTGCGATCGGCAGGTCCGCGCCTGGACCTAAGGTCGGCGACTCAAAGCAGGTGGATCGAGCGCGGGGCGTCTACTCCGATGGGAAGTTTATGGTAGCGCTTCGGAGTCGATAAGCCAAGATTCAATCCGCCAAGTGCGGCAAGGTTCATTCAAAAAAGTCGTGCCGAGAGTTGTTTCGGGGGGCCGCAGCTTCCCTAACCGCTACAGCTTCGCGCCCCTTCAGCGCCCTTCAGCATTGCCATCGCGCAATTGCAGCATGATCTCCGGCACGTTCGTGATGATCCCGTCAATGCCGGCGGCCATGAGCTGCCTCGCGCGGGCCGGCTCATCGACCGTGTAGACCCATGCCTTGAGCCCGCGGGCGTGAATCGCCTCGATTTGCGGGCGTTTGATCTCCTTGTGATCCCAGGCGATGATCTGCGCGCCGGTGGCGGCCGCCATTTCCAGCCGCTTCTCGTTCAGCGGCTTGCCGCCCAGCGCCGCCAGGACGAGATGTGGCGCGAGCTGGCGACACTGCGCGACGTACTCCCAGTCGAAGGACTGGACCACGAGTTGATCGAGGAGCTCTTTCTTCTCCAGCAGCTTGACGCACGTGGCCGCATCGCCCGCCTTGCGCTCGACCAGCGTCACCGAGCCCTTCTGAATCGCATCGAGGGACTCCTCCAGCGTCGGCACTCGCGTGCCGGCGAACTTGAGATCGAACCACGCCCCTGCATCGAGCCGGCAGAGATCCGCCTGTTTGTAATTGTAGACCAGCGGCTCTTTGACGCCGAACAAGTCGTCGGCATCGGTCGTCCGGGACAACATCTCGTCGTGCAGGACGCACGGCACGCCATCGGCCGAGTGATGGTAATCGAGCTCCACCAGATCGGCGCCGACCTTCACCGCCGATTCGAACGCCGGCAGCGTGTTTTCCGGAAACTGGCTCGAATTGCCGCGGTGGGCGATGATCAGGACCTTCTTTTCGGCAATCAGCTTGGCGGCAGGCGTAGGAACCATATCAGCGGCAATTGCAAATTGAGAATTGAGAATTGCAAATTGCAAAATGGCGGCCAACGAAAACAATTTGCAATTCGCAATTCTCAATCGCCAATTTGCAATCATGCATGCCTCCTGACCCCTGTCCGCCGACTTTGGACTTTGGACTTTCTAGCCTTCCATCACCTCCGCCTCCCGCTTCGCCGCCAGATCGGCGGCCATCCCCTCATACTTCTTCGTCAGCTCCTGGATGTCCTCCTTGACCTTGTCCCGCTCGTCCTCGGTCAGATCGCCGTCTTTTTCTCCCTGGTCGGCAGCCTTGTTGCCATCGCGGCGAACGTTGCGGACGGAAACTTTGGCTTCTTCGGTCAGTTCCTTGATGCGGGCCACCAGCTTCTTCCGCGTTTCGGTGGTCAGCGGCGGCACGTTGATGCGGATGATGCGCCCGTCGTTCTGCGGAGCGAAGCCCAGCCCGCTGTTGACGATCGCCCGCTCGATCTCCTTGATCGTCCCCGGATCGTACGGCCGGACAACGATCTGCTGCGGCTCGGGGGCCCCGACGCTGGCGAGCTGCTTCATGGGCGTCTGCGAGCCATAGACCTCAACCTTCAGCGAATCGACCAGCCCCGGATTGGCCCGCCCCGTGCGAATACCGGCCAGGCTGCTCTTGAGGTGCGCAATCGCCTTTTCCATGCGATCCTCGGTGTCGAGAAGGACGTCG
>DATKDU010000165.1:0-10611 GCA_035512595.1 Pirellulaceae bacterium | reverse complement strand
ACTGGACTATGATCGTCACTTCCCGTCTTGATACATCAGCGGGGGCTGATATGTCAAGATTTTTGTGCCAGCCAAGGCGACAGCCCGACTCGCGACCCGCCGCGAATCACCCCTGTTCAACGCCCCCAGTTGCCAGCAAGCTATTTTTGGAACGAACGATTGACAAGCGCTCCTCGTTTGGTATCTTGTCTCGTGCGTCCCGGTCACACGGGATTGCAAACGGCCGGCCGACGTTCCTGCCCCACGTCAGCCGGCTTTTTTCGTGCGCTCCTGCGGACGAGACGATTCCGCTTAAGGATCGGCCGGAGTCGGTGATTTCCCAGCGGTTTTCGCAGCGGCAGGCGTTTTGGCGGGAGGTGCCATCGCGGCCGCGGCTCGGGCCTTCACTTTGGCGATCCATTCCTTCCGGACGCGGACGGTGTCGTTGAAGTTGCCATCGAACATGTTCACGCCGCCGTCGTCCTTGCCATCCGGCCCGACGGTGTAAATCACGTACTTGTCGTTTTCCAAGCGATAAACCAGCGGTTGTCCGCTGTAGGGATCGATGGGAACTGCACTCAGGTAGTGCGGGACCAGCTCATCGAGGTCCGACGGCAAGCGGCCGTTCTCAGCAGCAAACGTTCGAATCGCCAGATTCGTGTAACTCATGCGCGCCGTGGCAACACAGGAGTTGTGGTATTCACGGACCGTATCCCACGCCCGGTGCGTATCGGCGGAAGTCTCCCGATTCAAGACCACGCGGCGCAGGCGGCTTCGCCATCGCTCGAAACGCTCGCTCCAGGCAGCATCTCGAGTCAGCATGGCCTCCAGCGGTTCGCGGCGGCCATCCAGTTCCTCGAGTTCGCGCATCAACTCTCGCATTCGTGGCGGACGAAGCTGGTCTTGTTGCATCGCCAGGTGCAAATGACCAACCTGCTCAACCTGGTATGCCATCCGGGCATCGGAGGCAAGCCCGTCCCGCTGCGCCAAAATGGCGTATCGCACTTGGGCCAGGGCTAACTCGCCGTGGTCATACGCACTGGCCGGATCGGCAAATTCGTCCGCTCCAAACAACTGCGTTGCCATCCCCATCAGGCGCAGCCGTTCGTCAGCTTGCTCCTGTAGCCGCGGGTCGTTAACTCGAGAATTCTGCGTCGTTTGCCGGCTGGCTGCCTGCAGGACGGCGATGAGATCGCTCGTCAGACGGCGTATTTCCGGAGTGTCGGGGAGCGGCAGAGTTGCGGCAGCTGACGCAGGCGGCGCGGTCGCCGCTCTCAGCTTTTGAATCTGCTCGACCAGGCGGTTTGCCTCCGCGAGGATGTTCTCTCCGGACATCGCCGGCGCTGCGGAGATTCTTGGCCTTTCCAGCAATTGAAAGTACCACCATGCCAGCGGCACAAGTGCGACCGCCAGTGTAAACATGCTCAAGCGGGACAGGATGAGGCTCCGCCACGACTCGCGAATCGGCAACACCAAGCCGCGCCACAGCAGAATGCCCAGCAGCACGAAGACCGCGACGTGAAAATAGAGCAGCCCGTAAACGATCCGCTGCATGAGCCAAAACGTCGGACGTTGCTCAATCAGCAAGTAGTCCGCCGACAACCAGTCCCCCATGTAGTTCGCATGGACGTAAGACGCGACATAGATCGCGCCGACGAGCAACAGTGTCTGGGGCATGCGGCCCACGTACTTCAGCCACAGGTCGGTGATGACCATTGTCAAGCCGACGACGCTGGCGGCAGCAATCACAATGTCCGTCGCCGTCTCCAACTGGAAGGTATAGATCAGCGCATTGATCGACGGAAGAATCATGGCCAGGCCAATCAGATAGGCGGCGGTCTTGGCCCAGAATGGCTGCCACGTTCGTCGTTTGTCGGCCCACGTCGCGGCGGTCCAGGCAACCGCCGAGATGAGCGCCACGGCAATTGGCAGCTTGCGCCAGTCCACGACGATCCCTTCCTGCACGATCCGGGCGAGGATCCAAGCCGCGACTGCGGCCAGCAGGATAACGAGAAACAGCTCCTTCAACGAGATGCGAATTTTGGGTCTGGGGCGGTCCGCGGAATCACCAACGTCCTTCATCGTCCAACGCTGCTGCCGCCGCTCCCACCACTGTTGACCGGCACTCGCCAAGAACAGAATCGCCGCCATCGGAGCAAACAGCAGGTTCAACTCCGCCGCGCCGACCGGGACGAGTAGCAAGAAACAAGCCAGCAATGCCGCGGCGCGCCAGAACCAGTGCAGCGAGCTGCGGGCCGCCCAGATGGCGACCAGCGCGATGATGGCCGTCGTTGCCGCTGCCAGCAGATAGATGACCGGGTACACGCACTGGCTCCAGAAGCCACCACAGGCACGTTCCAACAAGATTCATCTTCAACGACGGCGCAGCGGCTCGCAACACTTGTCGCCAGCCGAGACGATTATTCCCGCATTCCAGAGACGGTTCGCCTCCGGCTAGGAACGGTCGCAGCGCGTCACAGCAATCCCGCGATCGGATCGCCGTAGTAGATGTGGTGCGGGCGGTCGGACTCGTCGCGCCAGGCGGCTGTGGGGGGAATGCCGAGGGCGTGGTAGATCGTGGCGGCCATGTTCTCCGGCTTCTGCGGGCTGCTGGCCGGATAGGCGCCGAGCTTGTCGGACGAGCCGATGGCGGTGCCGCCGCGAATGCCGCCGCCGGCAAACCAGACGCTCTGCACGGCCCCCCAATGATCCCGGCCGGCAGCGTGGAACGACGCCGGCAGTGTCGAGAGCTTCGGCGTGCGGCCGAACTCACTCCCCATCACCAGCAGCGTGCTGTCGAGCATGCCGCTTGCGCTCAAGTCATCGAGCAGTGCAGACAGCGCCCGATCGGTCGGCGGCAGGAGTTTGTCCTTCAATCGCGGGAAGGCGTCGCCGTGCGTGTCCCACGTCTCGTTGTTCCCCAGGTTGACCTGGATCATCGTCACGCCCGCTTCCACCAGGCGATAGGCCATGAGCAGCGACCAGCCAAAGCTGTTCTTGCCATAGCGCTCCTGCGTCTTCTCGTCGGCATTCGTAACGTCGAAAGCCCGCCGTACTTTCGCATCCGCCAGCAGCGAGACGACCGATTGCCGATGGCCGTCGTATTGATTCACCGTAGCCGATTCTTCGAGCGCCTGCCGCTGCGCATCCAGCTCGCGCAGGAGTCCCACGCGGCTGCCGAGCCGGTCGAGCGTCATTCCCGGCGCGAGGGTGATCTGCGGCGCTTGATAGACCCGCGCGTCGGGAGCATTCGGCGGCTTCTTGGTCTCGTTGGCGAACGTGTACTCCGGATACGCCCCGCGCCAGAACGGATTGCCGTAAGGAGAGGCCTCGATGAAAAACGGATCCCGCTGCCGTCCCATCAGGCCGCCGTACGCACCCGGGATCACGCCGCCGGACCAATGCACCAGCCGCTCGGGAAGCACGACCGCCGGCGGCAGGTTATGTTGCTGCGGCGGCAGGGCATCCCCCACAATCGACGCCATGGATGGCCAGTCGCTGGCCCGCGGCATTCGGTCCCCGCGAAAGCCGGCTGACGGGATGCTCCGCCCCGTGAGCATGTAGTAATGCCCCACCGTATGCTCGTTGCTGGGATGCGTCAGCGAGCGGACGATGGCCCACTCTTCGCTCCGCTGGGCCAACTGCGGCAAATGCTCGCAGATTTGAATGCCGGGGGTTTTTGTCGCCGCCGGATTGAACTCGCCGCGGACATCAGCCGGCGCGTCGGGTTTGAGATCAAAACTCTCGTGCTGCGCCAGGCCGCCGGAGAGGAAGATATAGATGCACGCCTTGGCTGTCCCCTTCGGCTTGCCATCCGCCGGCGCGGCCCGCAGCGCGGAGAGGTGATTCATCCCCAAGCCCAACAGGCCAATCGCCCCGGCGTGAATGGCCGTCCGCCGCGAGAGACGCGGATGTAGCCAGGCCGAGTTGTCCGTAGTTGTAAACATCAGTCGCTGCCGCAAGCTCGCTGAACGCAGGTACCAGTGAGTGCCATCCTATCAACAATCGCCGATGTCAGGCAATCTGTCCCCGGCGAAAGCGGCGTAGTACACTCGCTATTGCGCGGCACGCCCCCGATCAGCGAACCTTTCGTGCTTTCTGGAATTCCGGTGAACATTGACGTTCCTTGTTCCGGCTGCGGTCAAAAGCTGCAAGTCGGCACCGAGCACGCGGGCAAAATGGCCCGCTGTCCCGCCTGCGGGCACATCACGCCGGTCCCGGCCGCAAACGGGGAGCCCCTGTCGCCGGCTGCTGCGGCCGATCCGTTGCCGCTCGACAAGCCGGCCAATTGGTATATGCGCACCCCCGAGGGGCAGGAGTACGGCCCCGCATCGCGCACCGATCTCGATCGCTGGGTGACGGAAGGGCGCGTCACCGCGGACTGCCAACTCCGCAGCGGCGAGACCGAGCCGTGGGAAAGTGCCGACCGGGTCTTTCCCGCACTCACTCCGCCAGCTCCCGTTCCGGTCTGGACGCCCCCGGTGCCGTCCGTTGCTCCATCCGCGTATCAGCCGGCCAGCGGTGCGCCGGCCGCAGCCCCCTTTGCCGGCGGTTTTGTTCCAGCGTCCAGCCCCGGGTTCATGCCGCGGCAAGCGTACCAGACGCAGCATCGCGGCGGGCTGATTCTGCTCTTGGGCCTGCTGGGGATTATCCTGCAACCTTGTCCCGGTCCGATTTTCGCCATCGTGGCCTGGGTGATGGGGAGCAATGATCTCCGCGAGATGGAAGCCGGCCGCATGGACCGCAGCGGCTCGGATTTGACCCGCGCGGGGATGATCATGGGGATGATCATCTCCGTGCTGTGGATGCTCGGTTTTCTGGGAGTCGGAGGAATGATCTTTCTGGCTGCCTTGGCCGGATAAACTCGAGGTCAGCCCGCGATCTACATGACCACCGACACTTACATCGACTCTCTCTGCGGCGGCTGCGGCAAGCGGCTGCGCGTGGCGGGAGAACACGCGGGGAGGAAAGCCCGCTGTCCGCACTGCCAGCTCGTTTACACGGTGCCGCTGCAAAATACCGTCTCCAGCGCCGGCTATGAGATGTCCATTCCTGCGCCGCCGACCGGCGAGTCTTGGCAAGTCAAATCGCCGGACGGTCTGGTCTACGGCCCGGTCAGCAAGGAGGAACTCGACGGCTGGCGCGATGCCGGACGAATCACCCATCGCTCGCAGCTTTTGCCGAGGGGTGGTCAGCAGTGGCTGTGGGCGACGGAGGTTTATCCCGACCTGACGCCCGCGGCGCCGATGACGCCCGTCGCGATGACCGCTGACGCCGCGCCATCCGCGCCGCGGACCCCCACGCTCCACTCCTACTACGCCCGCGGCATTCAGCCGCACCGCGGCCCGCTCGTGCTGGCGCTGGCCATCGTCGGCATCTTCACCCTTTGCGCCGCCCCCTCGCTCATCGGCCTGATCCTCGGCCTCTACGACCTGCGGCTGATGAAGCGGGAAAAAATGGACCCCGCCGGCCGCGGCCTGACGATCGCCGGCATCGTGGTCTCCATCGGCTTCATCATCCTGAACATGGGCGTCTTCGTCCTCGCCCTGGCGGCCTGGCTGCGCTAGACACAACAAAAACCCGAGAAAACCAGCGTTTCCGCGAGGATTTTCCGGGTGAAAGTCCGGTGCCCCGCACACGAATCGAACGTGCGGACCGGGCTTAGCATCCGATAAGCGATTTCGGGTCTTTTTCAGGCCCGATTTTTGCGCCTAACTCTTTGCCAGCCAACCGCTTAGCGAAACTAGCGGATTTTCCTTTAATAAGTGCTCCTGCCACCCGGGCCGCACGCTCGGATCCATCTAACCCCTTACTCACCAACACCTTATCTAAACGTCCGGATTTTCCTTGAATAAGCCCGCTTCAGCGCCATTTCAACTCCGCGCCTTATCGGCCCCTGGCCCCTGCTTCCTGGCCCCTGTTCTACCGAATTGTCAAACATCAGCCGGCCGGCCTACCGCCCGCCGGCAGCCCCGCGCACCGGGGGCCTCTAGGTTAGATGCGCGAAAGTGCTGTTTTGTTTCGTAGTGCACAAAAAATTATTTCCCACGTCTCTGTCTAGGTCCAGGGGGACGAATCCCGTTCAGGGAAGACTGTGCCAGAAGGCCCGCGACTGGCGTTGGTCGAGCGGCTCGGTTCTTACGGGTCGCAGTGGCACCCGGACAGTGCCACTCCGCCGGCCGAAACATGGGAACGGCCCTCAGGGGGACACCCGTGGTCGATTTGGTTGGATGGCCTCGAAGTGCTCCTTCCGATTCTTGGGCCAGGGCATTTCGGCGCGCAACTTGGCGAGTGCCGCGTCGGTCACGCGCGTCCCTCGGAGATCGAGGGAGACCAGTTGGGGGTGCTTGCGCAGGTGGACCAGTCCTGCGTCGGTAATGTTGGTGTGCGACAAATTCAGCCATTTGACCTGCCGAACGTCCTCTAGCTCGGCCAGCAAGTCGTCGGTCATTGCCGAGCGAGTGAGGTTCAACCGCAGCAGGTTGTCCATGCCGGCCAAATGGCGCAGGACCCCCGGGGACAGTTGAGTCTCAGACAGATCAAGCTGGACCACCTGATCCAGCGAGCCGAACGCTTCTCCGCTCGTGAGTCGAGTTCCAGCCAAGTTCAACTTCTGGAGCTCGGGCAAGCCCTTGAGGTGTACTAGTCCGGGGCCGTGAACCCTGGTCTTGCTCAGGTCGAGCCAGACCAGTCTCTTGCAGCCGGTAAGTCCGATTAGCCCGTCGTCGTCCGCTACCGAACCGCGCAAAGAGATGTCTGCAAGGCGCGATGCCGACTTGAGCCTGGCAAACCCGTAGCCGCGAACGGGCGAAAACGCAATGTGGAGTCCGGCAAGCTTTTCAAGGTCGCCCAGTTCAGCAATCCCCTGGTCGTCAATTCGCGTCCCGCAGAGGACGATGCCGGTCAACTCAGGCAACCTT
Organism: Pirellulaceae bacterium; assembly: GCA_035512595.1. Lineage (GTDB taxonomy): Bacteria > Planctomycetota > Planctomycetia > Pirellulales > Pirellulaceae > DATKDU01. The sequence continues at coordinate 3,712 of DATKDU010000165.1, read as the reverse complement.
CCCACGACCCTCAGCGAATCATTCGTGATCCCCGGGCTTTGCGGCCAAATCATGAGCTTTTGCAGCTTGGAATGGCCGCGCAACGATTGGATCTCCTTATCGTCGAGCGAGCAGAGCATATCGAGTGTCTCCAACTCGCTCGCGTTCTCGAGTAGGGGAAACCGACCTCTTCCGTCTCGCGGACCTAGGTGGGTTTCGACCACGACCCCGTCGCGCATAAGGACGCCATTGCCATTGCCATCAATTTGGTGGGCAATCCACTGCTGGTGAGCTAGCCAAGTTCGGTGCTGCCAGTGGTCGTAAGCGGGCTTGATGACGAGGCCGATGAGGGCGCTGAGACCCGCCGTTCCAAGTAGAAACCAGCGCAAGCTAATTCGCGGCCGGAACATGGCTACTCCGGTAAATTGCGGCCCCGAACTACTTGCGAAGCGGGCCAGCCTGTTCCAATTGTCAGCCGCAGCCAAAAGTTTTGCAAGAAAGAACAATTGTCCAGACTTGAAAAAAAAAAAAACGCATCTGCTATAAATTGACGCTGAAGCCAACGGCTGCCTCAATCGGACGTTTTCTCCCTGGGTGCAATTCGCATGACCAAGGCCGGCTGAGGACCGCTTTACATCGGAGGTCTGGCCATGTTGTTCTCCTTTGGTCGCCAATCGTCCCGCATCCGACGCAACAAGACACGCCAAGCGAATGCCGCCGTGCGATTCTATCGGCCTGCGTTGGAGCAGCTCGAGGATCGTCGCGTCCTTGCGGCGCCCTGCGACTCGGGCGGCGTGCCCTGGCCTGCGCCCACGGTAGGGGCCACGGGCGTCGCGTTTACGCTGACCAACGAGCGAGATTACTTTGAGGCCGCCCCGTACACCGATCCCGTCACCGGCATTGTCTACCTTGGTGTGTGGGATGACGATCCGGCTCCGACGACGCCGTGCTGGGACAGTCGTCCAATTCCAGGCTTTGCGGGATTTACGGCCGCGGCGACAACGTGGATCAGCGTCGACGCCCTCGATGAGAGTGACGAGGTCCACTTGTTCCCGATGACGCAAGCGTTCTTTCCAGCGCTTGGGGCTTTTGACGCGAACGGCAATCAAACGAAAAGGCCCACTGTCAGCGGTGGATACGGGTTCGATACGATCACCGGATCCTGGGTGGGCGATCTGCTCAACGGCGGCCCCGATGGCGACACGATCTTTGGCAACGGCGGCAACGACGAGATTCACGGCATGGGCGGGCACGACGTCCTCGCCGGCGGCGACGGCAATGACACAATTACCGGCGGTGACGGCACCGATTGGATTTTCGGCGGTGCCGACAACGATACCATCAGCGGCAATGATGATTTCGATTTCCTCTTCGGCGAGGGAGAAATCGACACCATCAACGGAGGGCAGGGGAACGACTACATTTCAGGGGGCGACGGCGACGACACGCTCAACGGCGGCACGGGACAGGACATCATCGAAGGGGGCGCAGGCAACGACACGATCGACGGCGGTGACGGGGCGGACGTCCTATGGTCCAACGTTCCAGGGGGGCCGATTGATCAACCTCACAAGGACGTTGGAGGAACACCCGGATGGTTCGACATGTCCGACAGCGGCGGCCTTGGTCAAGCCGACAACGATGGGCACTGCGACGTGGAGGACGGCCACCCGGATGATGAGGTAGGCGTTTGCGGCGGGGGCGTGATTGCGACGCCTGATCAGTACAGCGTGTCCCACACGGGAACGCTGAACGTTGGCGCGCCAGGCATCTTGGGCAACGACACTCCGACCAACGGCACGATTGAGCTGATCCACTCGACCATGCACGGGGTACTGAGCCTTAACGGCGATGGGAGCTTTACCTACGATCCGAACAACAACTTCGTGGGCAAAGACGCGTTTTACTACAACCTTTCCTCTGGAGGCGTGACGAGCACTCAGCCTGGATACGTGGTGATCGATGTCACGAACGCCGCACCGAGCGTCAACGGCGATAATATGGGCACCATTTTTTACAATCCGGCGGGGCCGAACAGCGTGACGTACAACGTCCTAGATAACGACACCGATCCCGATGGTGACGACCTCGACATTGTCGACCCTCCGGGGAACGACATCGTCACCACGCCCCCGCAAAACGGGACGCTGACCGTCGATCACGAATCGGGCGAGATCACGTACACCTACACTGGCCCGAATCCGGGCATGATGCCGATTTCGGATTCATTCACCTACAAAGCGAAGGACGATTGGGCTGAGAGCGATTCGACCGCCACCGTGGTGATCAACATCCAGGGATCGCCGCTGATGCTCGACCGGCCGCCGGCAGAAAACGAGGCGGACGTTCCGGGAATCAGCGAGACCGACCTGGCGCTGCTGGCGCAGGAAGCGGGCCGCCGGTGGGTCGCGGCGGGCGTCGATGCGCAGGCCGTGCGAAACGCGCTGGCGGGAACGGAGTTCGTCGTCGCCGACTTGCCCGGATCGATGCTGGGAATGGAAGCACCCGGAACGATCGTCATCGACGTGAATGCCGCCGGGTACGGCTGGTTCGTCGATGCCACGCCGGAATCCGACGAAGAGTTTTCGATCTTTGTCTCACCTTCGGAGCGGCAAGCCGGCCGCGGCAGTGCGGCGCTCGGCAAGGCGGACTTGCTCACGGTGCTCATGCACGAGCTGGGCCACGCACTGGGTATGGTCCACCTGGAAGGGGAAGAGTTCGAGCATAGCGTCATGAACGACACACTCGGGCTTTCCATGCGGCGAGTGCCGACGGCTGCCGACATTCTCGCCGCGGACGCGTATTTTGCCTGGCTGTGGGAATCGGGGAGCACGATCCGCCGCCGGCGGTGGTAGAAGCAGAGATTCCGCGACGTGTGCTCCCAAACAGTAGCTTGGGAGCAATTGGCGAAAACAGCGTGCAAGTCCGGGCGCTCGCTCAGACTGCGGCCTTGGTGACATCGCCTGGCTGCTGAAAAATCAGCTTTTGGCGGTCTGCATCTTCCGAATGTCTTGCAGCTCCACCCACAGTCGGTGGCGCAGCGGGCTTTCTGCCCGCAGCTCTTCCAGAAGCGCCTCCGCCTTTTCGAACGTTTCTTCCCCGAATTCCTTGGACTTGAAGAGGTTGCGGAAGCTCCGCTGCACTTCAGATTCGGTAAGCAAGGAAAACCTCCCGCGGGCCGCCGCTAGCGGCGACCGTCGCGCTGGGGCCGTCGGCCGGCCCGGAACCGTGAAAATTGCCATCTACCCGCTACGTTTCCATTCTATTGCCTCGGGCGCCTTTCGCAAGAGCGCTCTGGCGGCCGAGTGTGTGGCCTGACGAGGCATTCCGGGCGGGTCGCAGCGGCGGGAGATTCCGGAGGCGATCACCGGCTGACGCGCCGGTGCCATGACCTGCTCGACGCCCTTCTTCCGCTCGTCGTCGCCGAACGCCCCAATCGCTTCGAGCCCCGCGCCCGCCAACGCAGGCCCACGCAGGGAACGAGCGGATCCGCTCCCGGCAGCCATCGTAGAAGTCGTTCGCACCACCTGGCAACTGTTTATGGTAGACTATGTTTCGCTAACCGATGCTGTCATGGTCAGCATTTGCACACGGTTTACTCTTTGTCCAAGGTGATGAATGCCCAAGAAAGGCAAATCCGATCGCTCCGACCCGCGAAAGAACAGGAGCCTCGCCATTCGCACGATGCTCGCCAAGATGCCGGCCGCCAAGGCGGCGGAGGTCGCAGCAGCCG
>DATKDU010000164.1:0-14682 GCA_035512595.1 Pirellulaceae bacterium | reverse complement strand
TATCCAGGAACTTGTTTTAGCGGCCGATGTACCCGGCGTGCTCGGCCGCGATCCGGAATTGGCGACTGACTTTTGGGCCTCTCCGGAGAAGGCCCGCAGTCAGCGCTGCACTAGTTAGGCAGCGAGTGCGAGATTGCTCTCAGCAACTAAAATGTGATCAGCTTTTAACGTGGCCAACTGATCAACCACGACACGCCACTTCCGCTTCTAGCTACCCGGTCGAATCCAGTTCGCCCCCAGGGAAGTTCTCTTGTTGGCTGCCGACGCGATCTCTTTTCACCATCGGCATTCTACGCGAGAGACTTGCGGGAGGGTAGGGACGGGACCCCGCTAGGCCGCAGTTTGCGGCGATCATGGAGACCGGCGACCCTTGATCCCTTACCGCGTGTTCAGGACATGAATATCGCAGTGTGGCAGCTCCCTGCGTAGCACCGAGATCGCGTCGTCGCTTAGCCGACGGTTGCTCACCGTTAGCCACTTTAGGTGACGAAGCCTCTTTAACGCTTCGATGTCGGCGTCAGATATTTCAGTATCAATCAGTGATAGGATCTGAAGGTGGGGCAAACGATCGAGATGCCTCAAACCATCACCGGAAACGTGCGTCCGTGCCAGTGAAAGGTCGTTGAGTCGCAGAAGTCCGCTGAGATGGGACAGCCCGCTATCGTCGATCAGCGTATCATCGAGGACGAGTTTCTCCAATTGAGAAAGCCCGGCCAAATGCTCGAGTCCTTCACTGGTGATCTTCGTTTCGGCAAGCGACAGCTCCCGAAGTCGCTTGAGACTCTCCAACTCATCCAGCATGGAGTTGTTGACCGCGCATTCGTCTAACTCGAGCACTTCCAACGACTGGAGCTTTGAGAGTCCTGCGACTGGCTGACGAATTAGGGACAACGACAGCCCTCTCAGATGTGGCATTGCGGGCAACTCAAGCAATTGTGGCTCGGCACCTTCGTCATCGCCGTTTACGCTAACGGCAAACAGCCGCAGCGCCTCGAGTTCTCGGAAGCGCGATAGTGTCGCCAGGTCGCGGTCGGTGGCTTCATGATGAATTGCAATCGTCCGCAGATTCCTGAACGGGATGGCTTTGGGCAATTCGGATGCCGGAACTTCGATTCCGATCACGCGGTCGAACGAACGAAGTGGCGATTCCTCGGACAACAGGCGGATCCATGATGGGCTGCGACGTTGCACGCTGTGACTTTCGATCAGCATGAGCGGGAATTCGTCATTGATCGGTGCAGTGGGATCACTCGGCAGAGAAAGGACTTGTTGCTCTCGTAGGTATTGACTGCGAGAGGCCATCCACAGGGCCAATGCCCCTGACAGCACCGCGATGAATAGGAAAACGTCGAGCAAGTGCAATTGCCAGATTCGATTGCGGCGACGCCGCCACCACTCAAATCCAACTCCGCTCGCACCAACGAAAACTCCCGCAATCAACAAGTTTCCGATCAGTGCCAAGTAATGCAGCCGCGGCAAGTCACTCCACAGCTTCCAACAGTCTGCAGAAGACGGCCCATCCCAAAGCATGGGCATATGCATCTGGAACGTATGGTCAAACTCGGCCCGCACGAGATAGGTCCAAGGCCATCCGTGCTCGTAGCGCCAGTCGATTGGGAACCCCGTTTGGAGGCTGTTGGGTAGTTCGATCCGAGGGAAGGACACGACCTGACCCGGCAGGTTTGCGATCAACAAAGCCATGAAGATGATCGCTGTAACGACCCAAGTGGATCGCTGCCAGCGCCTTGGCGAAAAGATTGATCCCGACGTAGCGCCAACCTTGACTTGCTCTCGCACGTTCGACCTCAATCGACTGCGCCCTGTAGGAGACGGTGCCTATTCCTCTTCCTCCCTCAACTTCGCCAGCACGCTGTAATCCTCCAGCGTCGTCGTATCGCCGACGGTTTCTTTGCCGGCGGCAATGTCGCGTAGCAGGCGGCGCATGATCTTGCCGCTGCGGGTTTTGGGGAGGGCGGCCGTGAAGCGGATGTCGTCGGGCTCGGCCAGGGCCCCCATTTCCTTGCGGACGTGGGCCTTCAGGTCGGCCTTGAGTTTGTCATCGGGTGTGCCGCCGCGGAGGCTGACAAAGACGGCAATCGCCTCCCCCTTGATCTCGTGCGGCCGGCCGACGGCGGCCGCTTCGGCGACCAGCGGATGGCTGACCAAGGCGCTTTCCACCTCGATCGTGCTCAGGCGGTGGCCGCTGACTTTGATCACATCGTCGATCCGACCCATGATCCAGTAGTAGCCATCCTCGTCGATCCGGGCGTTGTCGCCGGTGAGATAATGGTGCGGAATCTTGCTCCAGTACTGCTGCACGTACCGCTCGTCGTCCCCCCAAATGCCGCGGAGCATTCCCGGCCACGGTTTGGCGATGCAGAGCATGCCGCCGGTATTCGGCGGGACCTGTTGCCCTTGCTCGTCGAGAATGGCCGGCACGATGCCCGGCAGCGGCTTCGTGCAGGAGCCGGGCTTGGTCGGAATCGCCCCTGGAAGCGGGCTCATCATGATGCCGCCGGTTTCGGTCTGCCACCACGTATCAACGATCGGGCAGCGCTCGCCGCCGATCTTCTTGTGATACCACATCCACGCTTCGGGGTTGATCCCTTCGCCGACCGTGCCCAGCAGACGCAGGCTCGACAGGTCGTGCTTGTCAACGTGGTGATCCCCCCACTTGATGAACGCGCGGATTGCGGTCGGGGCCGTGTAGAGGATGTTGACCTTGTGCCGCTCGATGATGTCCCAGAAGCGGTCCTCCGCCGGCCAGTTCGGCGCCCCTTCGTACATGACGGCGGTGGCTCCGGCGGCCAGCGGTCCGTAAACGACGTAGGTGTGCCCGGTGACCCAGCCGATGTCGGCCGTACACCAGTAGATGTCGTCGTCGCGGTAGTCGAAGACCCACTGGAACGTCTTCTTGGCGAACAGGTTGTAGCCGGCGGTCGTGTGGCGGATGCCTTTGGGTTTGCCCGTGCTGCCGCTGGTGTAGAGGATGTAGAGCGTGTCTTCGCTGTCGAGCTGCTCGGCGGGGCAATCGGCACTGGCGGCTTTCATCAGCTCGTGCCACCACAGGTCGCGGCCCGCCTTCATGTCCGGGCTCGTGCCGGCCCGATTGAAGACGATGCAATGCTCGACCGTCGGCGACTTGGCCAGCGCTTCATCGACCGTCTCCTTGAGCGGCAACAGTTTGCCCCGCCGCCAGCCGCCGTCGGCCGTGATCACGCAGCGGGCCTGGGCGTCGTTGTTGCGGTCGGCAATCGCTTCCGCGGAAAACCCGCCGAAGACAACGCTATGGACCACGCCGATCCGCGCGCAGGCCAGCATGGCGATCGCCAGCTCGGGAATCAGCGGCATATACAAAGTCGCCACGTCCCCTTTTTTCAGGCCCAGCCCTTTGAGGGCGCTAGCAAACTTGCAGACCTCGCGATGGAGCTGCTGATAGGTGAGGGTCCGCTGATCGCCGGGCTCCCCCTCCCAGATGAGTGCCGCCTTGTTGCGGCGCCACGTTTTGAGGTGGGCATCGAGGCAGTTGTACGAGACGTTGGTCTGGCCGCCGACGAACCATTTGGCGAAGGGTTCATTCCATTCGAGTACCTTGGTGAACGGCTTGAACCAGTGCAGCTCCTCTTTCGCGAGATCGCCCCAGAACTTCTCCGGGTCATTCTTGGCCCGCTCGTACAGCTCCTCGTACGCCTGCATCGAGGGGATGAGCGCCTTTTCGGAAAACTCGCGGCTGGGAGGAAAGAGCCGCGTTTCGTGCATGACGGTGTCGATGCCGGTGGTCATGATTGCCTGGGCCTAGGGGGAGAGGGAGAGACGAACGGGTAATCAGCGATAACAAAAACGGGCGGCAAAGATGTCGCGCTAGGCGCATCGGCCGCCCGATTCATGGCATCGGCGATTCTAGCGCGGCACAGCGGGGGGTGTCAAACGGGCGGCAGAGTCAACGGTGCCTGTGGCGCTTGCCGGGACGAGAGCCTGATGGAAGCCGGCGCGATAGCGCAGCCCAAGCCTGGCCAGGAGCAGCCAATTCAGCCGCCCAGTGAACATGACGGCCAGCGTGAAGGCGGCGGCAATTGCGAGGGCATGAGGCGACCCAGGCTGGAGAGTCGTCCACCGGCCAAGCCAGCGGTCCAGCAACCCCAGCTCGTTGTGAACCCAGGCCAATGCCGGCGTCAGCAGGATGGCGACGAAGCACGACCAGACGAGCAGGACGCTCCCGGCCCGCCAGCGCCCGCTGCCGGGGGCGACGACAAACGTGGCTAGCAGCGTCGGCAGCGCGGCGGACAGCAGGATCGCGCCATAGACCAAAGGGACCGTCAACAGTGCGTCAAACAGGGCCCGCGCCAGGGCACAGCTCACCGCGACGCCGGCCGTGATGAAGAAGATCTCCGCCAGGCTGAACTGGCGTGTGCCGCCCGCCTCCTGCTCCTCCCAGGCGACGCGCCAGCCGAGGAAATGGCGGCAGGGCCACATGGCCAGCCGCAGCAGCAGCAGAAACAACATGCCGACCGCAACCAGCGAAAGCAGCAAGGCCACTTGATTGAATAGCGCAAAGGTCGGATCGATCCAGCGGCGGATCAGCGAGTGAAGCTGGAAGAGCAGGCTGATGGTGCAGTACGCGAAGCTGGCTCCGGCAATGACCGCCACTGCCAACAGCCAGCGGCGCGGCACGGGACGCGCGTGCAAGGCCAGAAAGAAAGCCAGCACGAGAAACTGGCTGATGCTGATTCCTGCCGCGACCGCGGCGAGAATTTCATCGTAGCGCCGCAGCCAGCGGAAGTGCTCGCAGCCAAACAAGACGGTCCAGGCCACAAGAAACAGGGCCGCATTGGGCGCGAGCACAGCCAGACGCCGCCGTCGCCGCAGCAAAGTTGTGGAGTCGGCACTCATGGTTCGCGAGCTTGCGTCGATCGTTTCGCCGGGATCGCCTCGACAATCGTCAGCAGGGCGCGGTGATCTGAGGCGATCGCCTCGTCGAGCACCTTTGTCTCCATGATATGCCAGCGGGCTTCGGGACGAACCAGGATGTAGTCAATCTGCCGCGCCGGCCTGGCGACCGGGATCGTCGGCTGCATCTGGCGGCTGGTGTTTTGCCATTGCTTCCAGATAACCGCCAGCGGCGGGCTGTCGGCCGTGGCGTTCAAATCGCCCGCCAGAATGGCCGGCTGATCGAGTCGGTCGGCAATGAGCTTGTTGATCGCTTCTGCGGACGCGATACGCTCGCGATGATCGGGGCGGTGGTCGAGGTGCGTGGCAAGAAGGGCGAGCGGCTGCGAATGCCCGGGCAGCTCGAACTCCACTTCCAGGACGCCCCGCTGCTCGCCGTCGTCAAAGCATGGCAGCTTGTGGTTTTCGTGCCGACGGATCGGCAGGCGTGACAGAACCGCGTTGCCGTAGTGCCCCCCTTGCAGCTCGATGTTCGCGCCGAAGACGACTTCCAGTCCCGTCAGCCGGGCCAGTTCGGCCGGCTGATCGACCGCCTTCGTTCGCTCGACGCGCTGGTCTACTTCCTGAAGAGCGACAAGGTCGGGATCGACCGATTCGATCACGCGGGCGATCCGCGCGAGGTCGAGCTTGCCGTCGATTCCTTCGGCGTGGTGGATGTTGTAGGTCAGGACCCGCAGCCGCAGCGGCTGCGGAGGATCGGCAGTCGCAAAGATGGCTTGTCGGTTGGCTCGATGAATGCCGACGAGGCCGCCGGTCAGCGGATCGGCGGCAATCCCCTGGCCTGTGAACGGAACCTGATGCTTGCCAACGAACTGGAGAACCGATCCCTCCTTGGGGAGCTTGAGTTCAAACAGCAGCGGATCGTCGTGGCCGGTGACAAGCAGTGAGTCGTGATGCCAAATTCCGCCGGAGAGGCTGTAGCTGCCGAGTTCGCGAATGACTTCGGGGGGATAGGTGAAGCGGGCCTGCTCATTCCACTCGTCATCGAACTTGACGAGGAACGTTCGGCCGTTGTCCGCGCCGTAGCGGGCGAAGTTGCACCACCAGTGCCCCTGGCGGCGAATGACCCAAGTGAGGCTGCCGCCAAAGTTGCCGAAATCCTTGAACGCCCTGAGCTCCATCGTCTCGACGTCGAGGATTTTTATCTCGCTATACTCCGGCTTGCGCGGGTAGTTTGAGTGCGCGCAGTACAGCTTGCCTTTCCACAGAAAGCCGCTGTTGAGATGCGTTGCCGAGCCGTGGCTGACAGCGATCCGCTGGCCGCTGGTGCGGTCGTACTTCGCTATTTGCGTGCTGCTGATCGCGTAGACGAATCTGCGATCGGCCGCGGCGGCTTGAATGGCTTCGGGGGCGGCCAGTACGGCGGTCTGCCGGAATCCCGCGGTTGGATCTTCGGCCGGAGCGCGCAGCACCAGCAGCATCGAGAATGCGATCGTTAGTGCCGATCGACAGTACATCGCCCGTGCCTTTCTGTAGGACGGCCCTTCCGGGCCGGCGGTCGGCCTGGAAAGGCCGACCTACAAGTATGTCAGCTCACGTGCCGCAGCTTCGAGACGCGGCCGGTCCCGACCCATTCCGCGACGAAGATGCTGCCGTCGGCGCCGAAGCACGCATCGTGCGGATGGACGAATTTGCCGTTGTGCCACAGGCCCTTGTTGCCGCGAATCTGCCCGCCGTCCTTGGCTGTAACGCGGGCGACGTCGTCCCCCAGCCGCGCGACCACCTGGTTCTTCTCATCGAGCAGCGTTACGCGGGCGTGCAATTCCGGCACCACCAGCAGGTTCTTATGCGTCTCGGCATTCGCCGGCAGGCCGTAGCCGGTCAGCGTCTCGAGGTACTTCCCGTCCATCGTAAAGGTTTGAAGCGTGTGATGCGCCCGGTCGCAGACGACGATTGACGGTTCGCGGCCGGCTCGCCGATCGACCCAAATGCCGTGGGGGGTGTTGAACTTCCCCTTCCCTTCGCCGGGGCCGCCAAAGCAGGAGACCCAGTTGCCCTCCTTGTCATAGCGGTGGATGTAGAACGCGCCGTAGCCGTCGGCCAGCAGAAAGCCGCCGTCATCCAGGAACGCGAAATTGGTCGGCATGAACCGGTCTCGCCCCCACACCTTTTCGGGCTTCTTGTCTTCGCCGGCCGCGTAGACGCCGGAGTCCATCGGCGCGAACTTCTGCCAGACCGTTTCTCCCTTGAGGTCCATCTTGGCGAACGTTTTCTTCATCTGGTACGCGCACACGTAGAGAAACTCTTGCCCTCCTTCCTCGCGGATTTCGATGCCGTGGCCGCCCCCTTGGAACTGCTCGCCGAACGAGCGGATGTATTTTCCTTCCGGATCGAAGACGAAGATCGACGGATGGTCCTTTTTGTCCTCGTGCCCTTCGTGGATCACGTACAGGCAGCCCGACTTATCCACGGCCACGTTGTGCGTCGTCTGCCAGGTGAATTTGTCGGGCAGTTGCGGCCACTCGTGGATCACCTCATAGCGATAATCCCCTTCGCCAACGACGAGCGACTTATCGATCTTAGAGGCAGTGAGGACAGTCGGCGCGGCAATAACCGCGGCAGTGCCAGCGGCAGCAGCGAGGAATCTTCGGCGGGAGACACGTTGGCGAGAGCGAGCCGACATAGCGTATTCCTCTCTGATCGGGGAGAGCGAGCGATAGGGATTGCCCAGCGGCCCGATTATAGTCCTCGCGGGGCTGTGGTTCCAAAGGGCTGCTGAATTCGCGGCCAGGTTTGCACGTGGAGGCCGGCTTGACGTAAAATTACGGGCGGCTGAGTACCCCCCTATGCACCATCGCGGGCTTCTTTTTCGGCTGGCTTTCTTGTTTGCGGCGACGGTCTGCGCTCGCACAGTCTCCGCCGAAGAGCCAGTCGTCCGAAAGCTGGTCGAACAGTTCTGCCTCGACTGCCACAGCGCGGAGGAAAAGAAGGCCGGGCTGGCACTCGACGCGATCAGCCGCGAAGAAGTGAGTCGCCACACGGAGGCATGGGAAAAGGTCGTCCGCAAGCTGCGTGTCCGGCAAATGCCGCCGGGTGACTCGCAGCGTCCGGACGAAAAGACGTATGCCGCGGTGATCGGTTTGCTGGAGAGTTCGCTCGACAAGGCGGCAGCCGAGCATCCCAATCCCGGCCGCACGGAGTCGCTGCGCCGCCTGACGCGGACCGAGTATCAGAACGCGATCCGCGACTTACTCGCGCTCGAAGTGGATGTGAGCGAACTGCTGCCGGCGGACGATGCCAGCCATGGCTTTGACAACGTGACGGTCGGCGAGTTGTCGCCCACGCTGCTGGATCGCTACATCACGGCGGCCCAGAAGATCAGCGGTTTGGCAGTCGGCAGTTCTGGTCAGTCGCCAGGCGGTGACACGTTTCGCATGAAAGCCGACGTAACGCAGGAGGAGCATGTGCCCGGACTGCCGCTGGGGACGCGCGGCGGCATGCTGATTTCCTACAACTTTCCGCAAACGGGCCAGTACGAGGTCCAGGTGCGGCTGGCCCGCGACCGCAACGAAGAGGTCGAAGGACTCGCCCGCCCGCATGAGTTGGAGCTGCTCCTCGATCGGCGGAATGTGGCGTCGTTTACCGTCAAGCCGCCCGCGGACGGCAAGAGTTTTGCCGACGTCGATGCGGGGCTCTTGCAGCGGATCAAGGTAACCGCCGGGCCGCACAAGCTGGGCGTGACCTTCGTCAAGCAGTCGGCGCCCTTGCTCGAGACGCGCCGCCAGCCGTACGCAGCCCACTACAACATGCACCGGCACCCGCGGCTGTCGCCGGCCGTCTATCAAGTGTCGATCACCGGCCCGTTCGCTGCTGAGGGGCCCGGCGATACGCCGAGCCGCAGGCGGATCTTCCTCTGCCAGCCGACAAAACTTGAGGAGGAAGAGGCGTGTGCCAAACAGATTCTGGCGACACTCATGCGGCGGGCTTATCGTAGGCCGGTCACCGACGCCGACCTGGGAAAACCGCTGGCCCTGTTTCGCGAACTTCGCGCGGAGGCGGGTTTTGACGCCGGGATTGAAATGGCCCTCAGCGCCGTGCTCGTCAATCCGCAATTCCTGTTTCGGATCGAGCGCGAGCCGGCGGACACTGCCCCGGGGTCGGTATACCGCGTTAGCGATTTGGAGCTGGCGTCGCGGCTGTCGTTCTTTCTGTGGAGCAGTATTCCCGACGACGAGCTGCTCGATGCGGCGACTGCCGGGGAGCTGAGCCGGCCCGAAGTGCTCAGGGGGCAAGTGCGGCGGATGCTCGCCGACCGCCGTTCGCAGTCGCTGGTGACGAATTTTGCCGGCCAGTGGCTTCACCTTCGCAACCTGGAGGCGATGACGCCCGACTTGCGCCTCTTTCCCGATTTCGACGACAACCTGCGGCAGGCGATGCGGCAGGAGACGGAATCCCTCGTCGAAAGCGTCCTTCGGGAAGACCGAAGTGCCCTCAATTTGCTGAAAGCAGATTACACGTACTTGAACGAACGGCTGGCCCAACACTACGGCATTGGGCACATCTACGGCACGCGATTCCGCCGCGTCTCCCTTGGCGACGAGGGCGAGCGGGGTGGACTCCTCAAGCACGGCAGCCTCCTCACCGTGACGTCGTACGCCACCCGCACGTCGCCGGTGCTTCGCGGCAAATGGATCCTCGAAAACCTGATGGGGACGCCTCCGCCGCCGCCCCTCCCCGACGTGCCGGCACTCAAGGACAACACGGTCGCGGCGAACCTGACGGTGCGGCAGCGGCTCAGCGAGCATCGGGCCAACGCGGCCTGCGCGAGCTGCCACGACCTGATCGACCCGCTCGGCTTCTCGCTAGAGAACTTCGACGCGATCGGCCGCTGGCGGATGCTGGACGAAGGAGAGCCAGTCGATGCGTCCGGCGGCCTGATGGGGGGCGGCACGTTCACCGGCGTCGGCGGTCTCGAACAGGCGCTGCTTGAGCGCCCCGAAATCTTCGTCGGCACGCTCACGGAGAAGCTGCTGACCTTCGCACTCGGCCGCGGCATTGAGCCGTACGACGCTCCCGCGATCCGCCAGATCGTCCGCGACGCCAAAGCGGACGAATTCCGCTTTTCGTCGCTCATCGAAGGAATCGTCACCAGCGTGCCGTTTCAAAAGAGGAAATCCCCATGATCATTACGAAAAAGGCCTTGCCCCGGCGCACTTTTTTGAAAGGGCTGGGGGTCACCCTGTCATTGCCGCTGCTCGATGCGATGATCCCCGCGCTAACTGCGGCGGCCGACACGCCGGCTAGCCCGGCCAATCTGCGCCGGCTGGGGTTTGTGTATATGCCGATGGGCTGTGACGTGACGCGCTGGACTCCGCCGGGCAATCGGCTGGACGAACTCTCGCCGACCCTTTCACCGCTGGAGCCGATCAAGCAGCACGTCACGGCGATCAGCAACATGGAACTCAAGAACGCCTACCCAGGGACGCACGCCACGTCGAACTCGGCGTTCTTGAGTGCGGCCAAGGCCAAATACACCGAGAGCACGGACTATTACCTGGGGACGACGGTCGATCAGATCGCGGCCAAACAGATCGGTCAGGAGACGCAACTGCCGTCGCTGGAACTGTCGATGGATCTGCTGGCGACGGTCGGCCAGTGCGACAACGGATATGCGTGCGTCTATCAGAACAACCTGTCGTGGTCGAGCCCGACGACGCCGCTGCCGGCGGAGGCCCATCCGCGGATCGTCTTCGAGCGGCTGTTCGGCGCGGGAGGGAGTGCGGCCCAGCGGCGAGCGGCACTCAAGAAGCGGGCCAGCCTGCTCGATTCGGTCACCGCGGAGATTTCGCGATTGCAAAGCAGCCTGGGGCCGGCCGATCGGGCGAAGGTCGGTCAGTATCTCGATAGCGTCCGCGAGGTGGAGCGCCGCATTCAGAAGGCGGAGGCGAGCACCGAGGAGAATCCGCTTCCCGATCTCGACCGGCCCGTTGGCGTTCCGGCGGCGTATGCCGACCACGCCCGGCTGATGTTCGATTTGCAGGTGCTGGCGCTGCAAGGGGACGTGACCCGCGTGATCACGTTCCAGCTCGCCCGCGAGACGAGCAACCGGACGTATCCGGAGATCGGCGTCGCCGACGCCCATCATCCGCTCACGCACCACGGCGGCGATCCGGAGAAGATCGCCAAGGTGGCCAAGATCAACCGCTTCCACGTGTCGCTGTTCGCCGATTTTCTCCAGAAGCTGGCCGGCACGCGGGAAGGGGACGGCTCGCTCCTCGACCACGTCCTGTATCTCTACGGCAGCGGCATGGGGAACCCGAACGTTCACGACCACACCAACCTGCCGATCCTCGTCGCCGGCGGTGCGGCGGGAAAAATGCGCGGCGGCCGGCATATCAAGTACGAGCAGGCGACGCCGCTGGCCAACCTGCACTTGACGCTGCTCGACAAGGTCGGCGTGCGGCTCGACTCGTTTGCGGATAGCCAGGGAAAAGTCGAGGAACTGTTTGAACCGCTGGCCATGTGAGACCAAGCCCAGGGGCGGAACACGAATAATCACTAATCCTCACTAATTAGTGAAGATTAGCGGTGATTAGTGTTCCTTATCGTTCCTTATTGTTCGGTCCAGTTTTTATCGCGTTTCATCCATGCTCCGTCCAATTTTTGTCGGCTGGTTGCTGCTCCCGATCGTCGCGTCCGTGGCGATCGGCGCGGATCAGTCGTTGCCCGATGCGGCCGAGGCGCAGGATTGGGCCAGCGTTCGCCGGCTGGTGGAAGAAAAAGCGGCGGTCAATGTGCCGCAGCCCGACGGCATGACCGCTTTGCACTGGGCGGCATATCACGACGAGGTGGAGATTGCGACGCTGCTGGTCCACGGCGGCGCCGACGTGAGAGCCGCCAACCGCTACGGGGTCGCGCCGCTTTCGCTCGCCTGCACCAACGGCAATTCGGCCATCGTTGAATTGCTCCTGGAAGCAGGCGCGGATCCGAACACCACGCTCCGCGGCGGCGAGACGGCACTCATGACTGCCGCCCGCACGGGCAAGCTCGCACCGGTCAAGGTGCTGCTCGCTCGCGGGGCAAAAGTGAATGCCAAAGAACAAAGCGGACAGACGGCCATCATGTGGGCGGCCTCCGAAGGGCACGCCGACGTGGTGCAGGCGCTGCTCGAGGCGGGGGCCGAGTTCCGCAGGCCGCTAGACTCGGGGTTCACGCCCCTGTTGTTTGCCGCCCGCGACGGACGCCGCGAGGTTGTGCAAGTCCTGCTGAAAGCGGACGCCGACGTGCACGAAGTGATGCATCCCAAGCGTAGATTTGCGCGGGTGGCCCGCTCGGGGACTAGCGCCCTGACTCTCGCCGTCGAGAACGGTCACTTCGAGCTGGCGCTCGACCTCGTCAAGGCAGGTGCCGACCCCAACGATCAGCGCTCCGGATTTGCCCCGCTGCATGCCATATCTTGGGTCCGCAAGCCGAACCGGGGCGACGGCGAGGATGGCGATCCCCCGCCGCGCGGCTCGGGCAATCTCACCAGCCTCCAGTTCGTCCGCCAGCTCGTCGCGGCCGGTGCGGATGTCAACCTGCGGCTGAAGAAAGGGGAATCAGGCCGCGGCATTCTCAGCAAAGTCGGCGCGACGCCGTTCTTGATGGCGTCCGCCACGGCCGATGTGCCGCTGATGCGATTGCTGGTCGAGCTGGGGGCCGATCCGAACATACCCAATGCCGACGGCGCGACGCCGCTGATGGCGGCGGCGGGCCTGGGCTGCCGCGCTCCGACCGAGGAGGCCGGCACCGAGGAGGAAGTGCTCGAGGCGGTAACACTAGCCATCAAGCTCGGCGGCGACGTCAACGCGGCGGACAAGAATGGCGAGACGGCGATGCATGGAGCTGCGTACAAGAGCTTGCCCAAGGTCGTGCAGCTTCTGGCCGATCAAGGCGCCAAGATCGACGTCTGGAATCGCAAGAACAAGTACGGCTGGACGCCCCTCTTGATTGCCGAGGGGTACCGGGTCGGCAACTTCAAACCGTCGGCAGAGACGGTTTCCGCGCTGCACCAGGTCATGCTCGCATCCGGCGTGACCCCCCCGCCGCCGACCACGCGCAGTCCGGATGGGAAGATCTATCCGTGAACTATCGGAATGCAGGGTGCAGGTTTCATTCTGCACTCTGCCGGCCCGCCCGTTCCACGTTCCCAGCCAGCCGGCCCAACTGTCCCAATCGCACTTTGGAGGAATACCTTCTATGACGCTGTTTGTTGTCAGTGTATCGATAGCGCTGGTGATCTCAGCCATGTGCTCCTTGATGGAGGCCACGCTGCTCAGCTTGACCCCCTCGCAAGTGGCTGCCCTGACCCAAAGCCAGCCGAAGGTGGGGGCGATTTGGCAGCGATTCAAGACCAATGTCCAGCCCCCCATCGCGGCGATCCTGCTGCTGAACACCGCCGCGCACACGATCGGCGCCTCCGTGGCCGGATCGCAGTTTGACGAACTGTATGGCGACGAGTGGATCCTGGTGTTTTCGCTGATCTTTACCTTTGTGATGCTTCAGTTCACGGAGATTTTACCCAAGACACTGGGCGTGCGCTACAACCGCGAAGTCGCGCGCTACATTGCGCAGCCGCTGAGTGCGGTGGTCGTCGCCCTGACGCCGCTGATCCGAGCGATTCACTGGATCAACCGGCCGTTCGAAGGACGCATTCCACCAGCGGAACATCCCGCGACGCTCGAGGAGATCACCGCCCTGGCGGGATTGGCGCGGCTCTCCAACCAGATCAGCCACTATCAGGAGCGCATCATCCATGGCGCCTCGCGGCTGTCCGACCTGCCGGTCAAGCAGATCATGATCCCCGTCGAGCAGGTGAGCTTTCTCTCCTCGCAACAATCCATCGCCGACGCCATCGTCGCCGCTCACGTCGAAGCACACACGCGATTTCCCGTCATCGAAGCCGAGGATCGCGACCAGATTGTGGGCTACGTCAACTTCAAGGAGATGATTTACTTTATGCGGACGAACCCCGGCGACCCGAGCTTCCGCGGCATCATTCGGCCCGTGCGGTTCGTAGCGCCCGATTCGTCGGCTGCGGATCTGCTCAAGGGATTCGTCCACGAACACGTGCATATTGCGATCGTGCGCGACCCGAACGGCAAAACGCTGGGGATGGTGACGTTCGAGGACATCGTGGAGGAGCTCGTCGGCGACCTAAGTGATGAGTTCGATCGGCTTCCGAAAATGACCCACTCCATGACGGGCGGCACCTGGATGCTGGGCGGCGGAACCTCCATGACGGAAGTCGCCACGTTGCTCGGCCAGGACTTCGAGAACTCCAAGGAGACGTTATCCACCTGGTTGCTCCAGAAGTTCGGTCGGGTGCCTCGGCCGGGTGAAAGCTTGAGGGACGGCCAGGTCGAATTCATCATTCGTCGCATCCGCCGCCAACAAGTGTTTGAGGTCGCGGTACATCGGAGGACCAGTCGTTAGCCTATGAAGCGCACTCCGGACGGCAAGACCTATCCGTAGCGCTGCGGCCGATGCGACGGCCCCGGCGTCAAGGAGAGTCTAGGTCAACGTTACGGTCCTGTCCGTTTCCACGAAACTTCTGCCCGCCAGAGGGGCGGTCGCCGGATTCGAAGATCGATCGTCTCATCCTGCCCGACAATCGCCTGGTGCAGCCCTGCGCGGATCGCTCGCACCCGATCGACAAAGGACCTCCTCGCGCTCGCGTGATCGTCAAGTGCCGGCCAACGGGGATGCCTTGGGCCAGATGTTCTCGCGCCGTGTGCCCGAGGGCAAGAACCGGCT
>DATKDU010000163.1:0-17071 GCA_035512595.1 Pirellulaceae bacterium | reverse complement strand
GCCCAGACGCTTGCCGGCGTGCGGAATCTCAACGTGGCCGTCCGCGAGTGGGAAGATCACGTCGTTTTCCTGCACAAGATCCTCCCCGGCGCGGCCGACAAGAGCTACGGCATTCACGTTGCGCGTCTGGCGGGAGTGCCGCGGGAGGTGAACGAGCGGGCCAAGCAAATCCTGGCCCAACTCGAACAAGAACACGTCGATGAATCGGGCCGCTCGCGGATCGCCGTCACCGGCAAGAAAAAACGCCGCGGCGATTTGCAGCTCACGCTCTTTGCTCCGCCGGAGCATCCGCTCGTCGAAGAGCTGCGGCGACTGGACGTGGCCCACTTGACGCCGATGGGGGCGCTGGAACTATTGAATCAGTGGCAGGGGAAGGTGGGCGGAAGTCGCCTTCCTTCAGAGCAGTCCGTTTCCAAGCGGCCCACCTAATGCAATGAGGGTCAGTCCGGTGGCCCGCGGTCGTCCTTGTCGGGAAAATTCTCCCAGACGTAAGAGTCTGTCAGCCGGCACGCTTCGCGAATGTGATTGGGAGCGTGGCACAGGAACAGCCCAAGCCCGCTTTGAATCTCCTCGGCGGTGAATCGTTCAGGAAACAGGTGCAGCGCCACGATGAATGCGGCATCCCAGTTCCAATCCAGCATATGCAGCGCCACGTCCCCCGCCTTCTCCCATCCGTACTCGTCCGCCAGGGCCGCGGTCATGGCGTCCATCGCCGGTGTAGACAGCTTCGGACCGAGTCGAGACGCGCGATCGCCCACCAGTTCGGTAAAGAGGTTCGACACTTTCTCACAAACGGAGTCAATTGAATCGCGCATTGAGGAACTCCTTGTGGTGGGATCAGCCACCGTCTGTCCTTCCCGCTGGAATCGAACCAGCGACCGCCGGCTTATAAGACCGGCGCTCTGACCACTGAGCTACGGGAGGCATCACGCCGGCTTCTTCGCGGCGGGCTTGAAGTGCGGACTGACCGGTCGCGGAGGCAAGGAAACGACTTCGATGCCGCTCTCCTTTTGTTTTTCGCGCAGGTCGCGGCAAATCGCGGCCAAGTCGTAGTTAAACTGCGCGGCGTACTCATCGCGCCAACGGCGCACTTCCTCGACAATCGGATCTTTCATGGATTACTCCTCCATCAGTTCCTGCGGCGTGCAGATCGTGGGGGGCTCATATCCGGCTTCACGGCAAATTCTCTCGATCTCTCGATGGATGAGCGCAAGGCGGCATTGGCGATGTGTGTGCAGTTCCAAGTCAAGAGGAACCTGATTCCATTGACCGCTGCCAAGGCAATGTGCAGTGCATCAACATGGGCCTTGGCTGGCAACGGAATCCCTTGAATCAATTTCCCAGCCAGTTCTTCGGCCGGCTGGCTCGCCTCCAATACGGGCAAACCGGCGAAGAATGCAGCGCGCTCTTGAGCCGCGGCGGCGTCGCCAGCGCGACACTCAGCTAAGACAGGCAGCGAAACATAAAGTTCATACTGCTGCCGGTGCTTGTCCCACCATTCGTGCGTAATCTGCTGGTTGGCAGCGGTCATCAAGTCACGGCTGCGTCGCGAGGCGAGGTAGCCTATGATCGACGTTTCGAGATAGACGATCGGCTTCATGCGATTTCACAGCTCATCAATGTCCATTTCCTGAACGCGACCCGCTCGTATATCCTCGCGAACCTTTTCCGCCAGCTTGGCAAGCTGCGACTGCGACCTGGCGAATTGTTCGTCCCATCGCTTTTCGTCATCCAGTTCCGCCAGGATCACTGCCGCGATGGCATCCTGTTCGGCATCGGGCAGCTTCTGAATCTCGCCGATGGCTTGCTGAAGGAGTTGGGTCATCTCCGGCTCCGGAAAAACAATGCGTCACTGCGTTCAGTCTCCCGTCATATTACGTCGGCAGTTTACGGCGGACAATCATTTCACGGAAGCTTGACTCCATCCGCGTCCTTCGCGTGATCCGCGGTTCAAGATTCCTAGGGCCGTAACACACGCGAGACCCCTGCCCCGCGTTTCTGGACAGGTTGAAAACCTTTCCTACGCTGCCGCCTGGATCGGCCCTTTCGGCGTGCGGAGGTTGAACAGGCCGAAGATGTCGTCGTGGGTCAGGCCACCTCTGGCGGGGGCGGCAGTCTGGCCGATGACCGTGTCGAACAGGGCCCGCTTGTGCTCGAGAATCTGATTGATCCGCTCCTCGATCGTGGCCAGCGACAGCATCCGCGTCACGGTCACCGGCCCGGCCGCACCCAGTCGATGAGCCCGGTTGATCGCCTGGTCCTCGATGGCCGGGTTCCACCAGCGGTCGAAGAGGAAGACGTATTCGCAGAACTGGAGGTTCAGCCCGACCGCGCCGGCGCCGTAGCTCATCAGGATGACGTGCTTGCTCTTGTCTACTTTGAACTGCTGGAGGATCGGGTCGCGCTGCTTGCTCGGAATCTGGCCGTGGTATTCCAGCGGCCCGAACCGCCGCAGCTTCTCCTTGAGCACGTCAATCGATTTGACCCACTGCGAGAAGACGATCGCCTTTTTGCCGCTGGCGGCCACTTCTTCCAGGTCTGCCTCCAGCCGCTCCAGCTTGCTCGACGCCCCGGTGAGCGGATCGAAGTTGCAAATCTGCTTCAGCCGCAGGACTAGCTCGAAGACGTGCTGGATCGTGATCGATTCGCCGAGCTTTGTGAGCTGCACGACCCCTTCGTTCTCCGCCATCTCGTAGGTCGCCCGCTGCTCGGGCGACAGATCGAGGTCGGCGTCGCGGAACATCTTCGGCGGCATATCGGTGAGGACCATCTCCTTGGTCCGCCGCAGGATGTAGTCTTGGCACAATTCGGCCATCCGCCGCGGCGGCATTCCGGCCCGCAGGTAGCCGGGGGAGAGAAACTCGAAAATCCCAACCAGATCGTCGGGCGAGTTTTCGATCGGCGTGCCGGTCAGAGCCCAGTTGCGGGTGCGGGCGATCGACGTGGCGATCTGGTGCGTGCTGCTGCCGGTGTTTTTGATCCGCTGGGCTTCGTCGAGCATCACCAGGTCGAAGTGCAGCGTCTCGTCGAGCACCTCGCGGTCCCGCATCAGGATTTCGTAGTTGGCGATCTTGACCGGGGCGCTGGCCTGCCGCCACTGCCAGTGCCGACGGGTCTGGTCCCCCTCGATGATCGTCAGCGGAATCTCGGGGGCCCACAGGCCGAACTCCCGCTTCCAGTTGGTGACCAGCGGCTTGGGGCAGATGAGGAGCACGCTGCGGATCTCGCCGGAGCGGAGGAGCATCCGCACGGCAGTGATCGCCTGCATCGTTTTCCCGAGGCCCATCTCGTCGGCCAGGATCGCCGAGTAGCGGGGATAGAGGAAGGCGACCCCTTGGTATTGGTAGGGGAACGGTGCGAAAGGAAAGTGCAACTCGTCGGACGCGAGCAGCGACTCCAGCGGCGGCTGGAGCAGGTAGTAGAGGCGGTCGGCCAGCTTGACGATGTCGCGGGGGGGGTTCAAACGGGTCACGCTGGCGGCGGAATTTTCGCTGAAAGCCGCGGCAGCGTCGCCGGCAGAAGGGGACAAACCGGGCGACTGTTTGACCGTAGCGGCCGGTGCTTCCGCGAACGTGTAGCTATGGACTTTGATCGCCGCCTTGGGGATCTTCAGGGCGATCGTTTTGACTGGCGGGATCGCCAGCTCGGCGCTCTCCACTGGAGTCGGCGCCAGCGCTAGCTCATCGGACGTCTGCGATTGCACATCCATGGCTCTTCGCCTACGCCGCCGACTTGCTGGCGGCCGCTTTCTGCGCTTCTTCGAGTGCCTCGCGAATCCGGCCGAAGGGCTCCCGCAAATCGAGCCCCCCCGCGGAAAGCTGCTGCCAGCGATTCTCGATCGCCGGCTGCTCCGCGGCTCGCTGGGGGGGCAGGCTCGCCCAGTTCGCGCCGAGCCGAAACGTGGTTGTATCGCCGCCGCTCGGCGCTTCCTCTGCGGCGAGGATCGTCACCAGCGGCACTTCGCCGTCCAGGCGGAGCGATTTCACGTCGGTGCAGACGAGCGCCGGCGTGGCCTTTGCCTTGGCGAGCAAGGCGGGTGCGATCTGCTCGTAGAGGTAGTCGCGGAGCGTCGGTCCATAGAGGATTTCCTGCGCCCGGTTCGCCTTGACGGGCGCGGTGCAGTGGAACTCCAGCGGACGCCCCGCGGCATTCAAGATCAAATAGCCGCCGAAAATGCCGAACTCGGCATGCTCGACGGCGGTCAAAAATCCGATCGCGGGGGACTTCGCAGCAGCAGTCATGCAGCATCCAGGTGTGAATCTGTGCGGTCTGGGCGAGGTTTGCGCTTGCCGCCTTGCGGCAAGTGTCTGCTCATCCATCGGGCGTTTGGACCGCGTGCTTTAAGATGCAACGCCGACCACGCTGGCCAGGGCGTCTGCGGCACAGACGCGTCAACCCGCAAACCCTTCCAGACAAACTGTAAGTAGCCGAAGTCGTAAGACTTCGGACCGACGGTGCATACCTCCGAACTCCCACGACTTTGGCTACTTTCGCCAACTTCTCGACACTCACGCCTCGGCGTGTATACTGACGGTACCTCTTGGGAGTTCCTCCGCATGTCCTACGAACGGCAATTCTCCCCGCTCTTCAGCATCGACGTGACTGCCGACGCAGCGGCTCAGGCCGCCCAGACGCAATCGATCGATGCCAACGAACTGATCGTCGGCCTCTTGCACCAGTTGGTGGAGGGGCAGAAGAAGGAGATCGCCATCTTGTCGGAGCTGACGCACCATCTGTGCCTGCCGCACAAGCGGCGGGAGGCGGAGCTGACCCGCTGGAAGGAAGCCCACCCGGAATTGACGCACGTCTGCTTCACGGCCACCGAATCGCTGGCCAAGGTGCAGCACCAGTTCCTGGAGACGATGACGCAGGAGGTCCTCGACGGCGGCGAATCGATGGCCGAGAGCGAGTACATGCTCAGCGAGTTCGTCGATCGGTTCGGCCCGCGCCTCTCACACCTCAATGGCGTGCTCCAGGTCCTCTCGCAATTGGCCACGCCTCCGGCGAAAGAAACGCCGGCTGCCACGGGGTAGTCGCAACGCCACAAGCCTGAAGCGCGAGCGAAGGACAGGCTTCCACTGGCAAAACGGCGTCTCCTTCGCTTGCGCTTCAGGCTTGTCGGAGGAGCCGCCTCATGCTCGTGGACCTCGTCCGTACGACCTGTCGCGACGGCGTGCGGCTGGACGGGGCGATCGTTGCGGCGGAAAATGTAGGCCGGCCTTTCCAGGCCGGCGAGGACGGCCCGGAAGGGCCGTCCTACGAGTTGTCGATCGACGCCGTTCTCTGCCTCCACGGCGTCGGCGCGAATTTTTACTCGTCGGGCCTGTTCGAGAAGATCGGCCCGGCGCTGTCAAAACTCGGCATCAACGTGCTCTTGGCCAATACCCGCGGCCACGACTGGTACTACAGCCAGTGGATTGGCGGCAGCTTCCGGCAGCTCGGTGCGGCGTACGAAGTGGTCGCCGAATGCTGCGACGACGTGCGGACGTGGCTCGAATTTCTGCGCCGCCGCGGCTGGTCGCGGGTGCTGCTGACCGGGCATAGCCTGGGAGCGATCAAGTCGGTCTACGCACTGACGCACGAGCCGGAGCTATCCGCCTGCGGCCTGATCGCCATCTCGCCGCCGCGACTGTCGTACGCGGCATTCGAGCATTCGCCCGACGCCAGCCCGGAGTTTCTCGGCTCGATCCGCACCGCCCAGAAGCTGGTGGACGAAGGGCGCGGCAGCGAGCTGTTCTGGGCTCGCCATCCGTTCAACGCCCAGATTTCCGCCGGCAGCTACCTCGACAAGTACGGCCCGGCCGAGCGGTACAACATCTATCCGCTGCTCGATCGGCTGCCGTGCCCGGCTCTGTTCACGTACGGCAGCAAAGAGTTATCCACTTTGGGAGTCCCCTTCGCAGGGGTCGTCGAGCTGGTCCAGCAAGCGAAGCCACCAGGAGGGCCAATCGACGTCGAAGTTGTGCCCGAAGCCGATCACATCTACACGGGGGTCCAGAGCGACCTGATTCGGAGATTGGAGGCGTGGCTGATGACCAGGTACGCGTCAACGTACACCCAAAAAAATGGCCAATGACCAAGTCCCAATGACCAATGAGTATCGTTCCATTGGTCATTGGGACTGGTCATTGGTCATTCTGCATTACAGCCACTCCTTGATTGGCTCTCCTTCGATCAACTGCACGGGGCGGCCGTCCTGGGAATAGGCGATCAGCTCCAGCGGAATGCCCAGCTTGTGGTAGACCGTGGCGGCGATGTTCTCGGAGTGGTATTCATCCTTGGTGACGAAGCCCCCTTCGTCGTCGGTCGCGCCGAGGACGTGCCCGCCCGGAATGCCCGCCCCGGCCATGATCGCAAACCCTGTGCTCGCCCAGTGGTCGCGGCCGCTGGCCGAGTTGATCTTCGGCGTCCGGCCGAAGTCGGTCAGCCACATCACCAGCGTGTTTTCCAAGAGGCCCCGCTGCTCGAGATCAATGAGAAGCTGCGGCAGCCCCTTGTCGATCGGCGGCATTCGCGAATCCTTGAGCGACTTGAAGTTGTTGGCGTGCGTGTCCCAGCCGCCGTCGGTGACGGTGACGAACCGCACACCGGCTTCGATCAACCGCCGCGAGAGGAGCAGGCTCTGGCCGAGCTTGTTGCGGCCGTAGGCGTCGCGCAATTCCTTCGGCTCCTTGTCCAGCTCGAAAGCCCCCTTCGTCTCCGGGGCCGTGATCATGTTGAGCGCCGTCTTGTAGTTCTCGTCGAGCGCTTCGTACGCCTCGGGCTGGAGGTCGATCCGCTGCTGCAACTCGTCAACTCGCGCCAGCATCCGCTTGCGGCGGTCGATCCGCTCGGCCGTGATGCCGCTGGGGGGCGTGATGTCCCGCACGGTGAACTTGTCGGCATTCGGGTCGCTGGTGATCTCGAAGGGGTTGTTTGCCAGGCCGAGAACGCCGGCCATGCCGCCGCCAAAGCGATGATCGACGCTGGTGCCGAGTTGGACGAACGGCGGCATTGCCGACTTGAAGCCGTGGTGGTAGCTGACGACCGAGCCGTAGGTCGGATAGTGAATGGCCTGGTTGAACTTGCGGCCCGACATGACGTACTGGTCGGCCGTGCCGTGACTGCCGTTCTTGGGGTTCCAGCCGCGAAGGACGGCGAACCGCTTGGCCTCCTTGGCGAAGGTCGGGCAGACCTCGGTGAACTTCACACCGGGGATCGCCGTGTCGATGACGTTGAACTCGCCCTTGACCGAGACGGGCGCGGTGGGCTTGGGGTCGAACGTGTCGTGATGGCTGGTGCCGCCTTGAGCCCAGACCAGGATGCAGTTGACATCGCTCGACGACTTGCCCGCGGCGAGTGCCTGCCGTTTGGCGGCCAGAGCCATGGGCAGCGACAGGCCAATGCCGGCGAGAGTGCCGACCTGGAGGAAGCTGCGGCGGCTGACGCGCTCGCAGTCGCGCGTGGTGCCAGATAGAAGGTTGAGCATGGCGGGGCCTCGGAGGCGGGAAGTTTTCAGGCGGGAGATGGAAGGCCGCCCAGAGGCGAGCCTCGCATCCATCCCTGTTTATTTAACAGAAGTCGGCCGTGCAAGCAACAGTTGTTGACTGGTTTGGGTAACAAATGATTCTGTCCCCCTTGATTCTGTCCTTGGCGGGCCAACCACAAGATTTTCTGTTTTCCGGCGAAAGATTCCCGGCTCGGCGGTGTGTATTCTCTGTGTGGAGGTTTGTTTGTCCGCTGCCAGCACTCGCTATAGCCTCTTGCTCCGCATTCAGGACCCGCACGACGAGCGGGCCTGGGGGGAGTTCGTGTCGCTGTACGAGCCGTTGGTGTACGGCCTGGCCCGGCGGCAGGGGCTGCAAGATGCCGACGCCCGCGACCTGTGCCAGGACGTGTTCCGGGCGGTCGCCAAGGCGGCCGGCCGCTTCAAGCCCAATCCAGCCCAAGGTTCGTTCCGCACCTGGCTGTTCCGCATCGCGAGAAACCTGATGCTCAACCTGCTCCGCCGCGACCGACGCCATGGCCGCGGCAGCGGCGACAGCGACATTCAGCGGATGCTCGAATCGCAGCCCGCGCCGGCGGACGAGCAGTCGCAGATGCTGGATCGGGACTATCACCGCCGCTTGTTCCGCTTCGCGGCCGAATCGATCCGCGGGCAGTTCGCCCCGACGACGTGGGAGGCCTTTTGGTTGACGGCGGTCGAAAACCGGTCGGCCAGCGATGCGGCGGCACAGGCCGGCATCAGTGTCGGGGCGGTGTACATCGCCCGGAGCCGGGTGCTGGCGCGGCTGCGGGAGCGAGTGCTGGAGATTGAGGGAGAACAGTAGGACAGGTTTCCAACCTGTCCTGAAAAGGAATAACGATGGTTTGGACAGGTTGAAAACCTGTCCTACGAGGTAGTCATGGTCGCCCGATTTACACTCTGCGATACGAGCAAGCTCCAGCTCGCCCTGGCCGGCGAGTTGCCCGAGGCCGCACTCGGCGAGCTATCGCGGCATTTGCAATCCTGCCCGCATTGCCGCGAGGAGCTCGACACCCTTGCCGGCGGCGAGCATTGGGCCAGCGACGCGCGACAATATCTCAGCTCATCCGACGAGCTGGTCGCCGTGCAGGAGATGACGCCGCCGATAATGTGGCCGATGCTGCCAGCATCGGATTGCGTCGCCATACCCTCCGAAGCTGGCAGCGTCGGCCACGAGGATCTCGACTTTCTCTTCCCCAGCGACGATCCCGCCAAGCTCGGCCGTCTCGGATCGTACGAAATCGAGTCAGTCATTGGCCGCGGCGGCTTCGGGATTGTGCTCAAGGCATTCGATCCGGGCCTCAATCGGTATGTCGCGATTAAGGCCCTTTCCGGCACGCTCGTCCGCAGCTCGGCCGCCCGCAAACGGTTCAATCAAGAGGCCAAAGCAGCCGCCGGCGTCGTTCACGACCACGTCATTCCGATCCATCACATCGACACGTCGGGGCCCTCGCCATTCCTGGTGATGCCATTCGTCACCGGCCGCTCGCTCCAGGAACGGATCGACGAGCTGGGACCGCTGGAGACGAAGGAAGTGCTGCGGATCGCCATGCAGACGGCGCAAGGGCTGGCGGCGGCCCACGCGCAAGGGCTCGTTCACCGCGACGTCAAGCCGGCGAACATCCTGCTGGAAAACGGCGTGGAGCGTGTGCGGATCACCGACTTCGGCCTGGCCCGCGCGGTCGATGACGCCAGCCAGACGCAGAGCGGCTACATCGCCGGCACTCCGCAGTACATGGCCCCCGAGCAGGCTCGCGGCGAATCGATTGACGCCCGCGCCGACCTATTTAGCCTCGGCAGCGTGATTTACGCGATGTGCAGCGGCCATCCGCCGTTTCGCGCCGAGACGACGCTGGCCGTGCTGCGCCGCATCTGCGACGACGAGCCGCGGCCGCTTCGCGAGATCAATCCCGATGTGCCGGCGTGGCTGGCGGCAATCGTCGAAAGACTGCTCGCCAAGAATGCCGCGGAGCGGTTTCAATCGGCCGAAGAAGTCGCGGAACTGCTCGGCAAATGGCTGGCCCACGTGCAGCAGCCGACGCAGATTCCGCCGCCAGTCGTCGTGACCACAAAAACTGGACAGCGCAACCGGATCAGCCTTTCGTTCCGTACGCTGCCGGGCCTGGCGATTGCCATGGCGGCCGGCATGCTCGTAGCCGCGCTATACGCCTGGCTGCCGGGGCTGTTGTTCGAAAGAGTCCCCGTCAAAGCGGCGGCGGAGAGCAGAGAGCAGAAGTCAGAGAGCAGCCTGTCCAAAACTCCGTCGCTCGAAACGGTCATTGCCGCTGTTCGCAGCGATCAAGCGGCTGCGGAATCGATCGAACTGGAGCTGCGCGAAGCGTGGCACGAATTGCACCTTCTGGAATCGGCGATATCGCCCGCTGGCGTCAGCGGAAGCTCCCTGGGCGCTGAACTCGAACAGTTGCGGGCCGGCATCGAACGGCTGGAACACGAGCAGCGCGCAGAATCCCTACCCCCCGTGTCCCTGACTCCTGAACCCTGAACCCTATCCCCTTTCCAAAGGTACCCACATGAAAACCTCCTCTTCCTGGTACGTCTTTTTCTTCCTGCTCGGCGGCATCGCCATGGTCACCGCGCAAAACATGCTGTTCGTGAAAGCCGCGGACGCCGAACCCTTCGCGGCGGAGGACAAACAACCCGTCGGCCCCGCGATCAACGTCAAGGGGGACGGCACCGTGACGCAGTTGAGGGCGGACGAAACGGTCGTCGAGCGTCTCAAGGACGGAAGGGTTCTGCAAAGCGTGAATGTTCCAACTTTCCACGTCGAGCAGCGTCCCGACGGCTCGTACGTTCAGCGGCCGGTGCTCACCCCCGATGGCGGGACGGTAATCCTCGGCGGAGGCCCAGCCGCCGATCCGGAAACGGCCAAACTGCTTCAGGACGAAATGCAGGCGACGCAAGCGGCGCAAAAGTTGTGGAGGGACTTCCACCACGCCGACTCCGACGGCGACGAAGAAGACAAAGAAAGAATCAAAACGCAGCTCCGCGAGAAGCTGACGACGATCTTCGACCTCCAGCAGAAGCGGCGGGCCGGCGAGGTCGCCAAGATCGAACAGCGGCTGGCCAAGCTCAAGGCGACGATGAGCAAGCGCGACGCCGCCAAGCAAGAGATCGTTGATCGGCGGCTCGACATGCTGACCGGCGGCATCGATGAGTTAGGCTGGGAAGACACGTTCCGCGGCCCAGGAGCGAATGCCGCCGACCGCGTCCCGTCGCCCAATTTGTACAAACCGGGGCCGCTGGCGGTCCCGCCAGCGACCACGGTGCCGCGCCCAGCCGAACTGCCGCGGTTCCCGGTCCCCAGCGGCGCCACGCCCGCAGACCCGGCCGCTGCCCCCGCTCCCGCCGACGCAGCGCCGCCGGAAATTCCGCGGACGAGGACGGGACGGTGATTGACAACCCGGCAGGGGAGTCAAGACGGCTTGGGACAGGTTGAAAACCTGTCCTACTCGACAATCATCTCATCCACCGTTCGCCCCGATGGGATCATCGGCAGCACGTGCTCGACGTAGGGGACCTGCACGTTTAAGAGATAGGGGCCCGTTGAGTTGATCATCGTTTCGATCGCCGCGGTCAGGTCGCTCTTTTGGCTCACCGTGGCGGCCTGCCAGCCGTACCCTTTGGCGATGGTGACGAAGTCGGGGTAGCGTTCGGCGACGAAGTGGTTGTCCCCCTTGCCGGTCGCTTCGGCGTGGTGGACCGGACCAAGGTACGTGTGGGCCCGGTTCCCTTCGTGGAACCGGTCCTCCCACTGCACGACCATCCCCAGGTGCTGGTTGTCGAGCATCAGCACCTTCACCGGCAGGTTCTCGCAGTAGCAGGTGGCCAGCTCCTGGACGTTCATCTGAAAACTGCCGTCACCGTCGATATCGACCACCAGGGCGTCCGGATGAGCGGCCTGCACGCCCATTGCCGCCGGCAGTCCGAAGCCCATCGTCCCCAGGCCGCTGGATGACAAAAACGTCCGCGGATGGCGGAACTTGTAAAACTGGGCCGACCACATCTGGTGCTGGCCCACGCCGACCGTGATGAACGTCTGGCGATTGGCTGAGAGCCGCGACAGCTCGGCAATCGCGTGCTGCTGCAAAATGCCGTCGAAGGTCTGGTCGAACTTGAACGGGTTGGCCGTCTTCCAGTCGAGGCACGTTTTTGACCAGGCGGCAATCTCGGCCGGAGCTTCGACCACCTTGTTGAGCTCGGTGAGCGCGAACTTCACGTCGCTGCAAATCGGAAAGTGAGCTTCCTTATTCTTGTTCAGCTCCGACGGATCGACGTCGATGTGGATTATCTTGGCGTGCTTGGCAAACGCTTCGAGGAGGCCCGTCACCCGGTCGTCGAAGCGAACGCCCAGCGCGATCAACAGGTCGCAGTCGCGCACCGCCCAGTTGGCGTAGACGCTGCCGTGCATGCCGAGCATGTCGAGGCACAAGGGACCGTCGGCCGGATAAGCCCCCAGACCCATCACGGTCATCGTCACCGGAATACCGGTCTTCTTGGCGAAGGCGCGCAGTTCCTCGGAGGCATTGCCGCTGATGATGCCGCCGCCGGCATAGATCACCGGCCGCTTGGCGAGCTTGATGGCGGCGGCGACCTGCTTGATTTGCTCCGGTTCAGCCTTGCGCTGCTTGCCGTTGTAGCCCGGCAGGTTCAGCGGCTCGTCCCAATCGGGAATGATGGGAGCCTGCTGAATGTTCTTCGGCAGATCGACGAGGACCGGCCCAGGCCGCCCTGTCGTGGCCACGAAGAACGCCTCCTTCATCACGCGGGCCAGATCCTTGACGTCGGTCACCAGGTAGTGGTGCTTGGTGATGCCGCGACAGACTTCGACGATCGGTGTTTCCTGGAAAGCGTCGGTGCCGATGACCTTCGTTCCCACCTGGCCGGTGATGGCGATCAGCGGCACGCTGTCGAGCTTGGCGTCGGCAATCGCGGTGACGAGGTTCGTCGCCCCCGGTCCGCTGGTCGCCATGCAAACGCCTGGCCTGCCGGTGGAGCGGGCATAACCCTGAGCGGCAAACGCCCCCCCTTGCTCATGCCGCGGCAGGATCGTGCGGATCTTGTCCTTGTACTTGGTGAGCGACTGGTGCAGCGGCATGCTCGCGCCGCCGGGATAGGCGAAGAGGACCTCGACGCCATGATCCACCAGCGACTTGACGAGGATGTCGGCCCCGGTCATGAGCTGGGTGTCGGCGGCTGGTCTGGTGGCGGTCGTCACGGGTCCTCTCCCTTACTCGAAATGGGGAAACTCATTAGATTATGACACGTACCCAGCGACGACAAGCGACCGCAGTGTGCGGTTCGCCATAAGTGACGCAGATTCCTTGTTTTAGGGCGTGATCACCGCCGTAACCATGGTTAAAGAGGCGTTCCTGGTAGCCATCGGTGGTGCAGCCGGCGCGCTGGCCCGTTTCGGGGTGGGGCTATTGGTGTCGCGGCTGCCGGGTCGGCCGATGCCGCTGGCGACGCTGGCGGTGAATGTCGCCGGCTGCTTGGCGATCGGGATGGTGGGGCAGTATCTGGCGGGGCATTCGTCGTCGGCAGTCGCACCCGCACTCCGGTATGGAGTCGTGATCGGCTTTTTGGGAGCGCTGACGACGTTCTCGGCATTCGGCTGGGACAGCGTGGAACTGATGCAGAAGGGGCACAGCGGCTTGGCGCTGGCGAACATCGGGGCCAACGTGGTTGTCGGACTACTGGCGGTGTGGGCGGGAATGTCGATCGTAGGGCAGGGGTCCCGACTGCCGTAGGACGTGGCGATATACTGGTCTTCTTCGTAATCTCCGATTTTGACGGCCATGCAACTGACCGAATTTGTAGCTCAGCTCGATGCGCTCGCGGCCGCGGCGACTAGCGCTCTTCTCGCTGCGGGCGATTCGGCGGCGCTGGAGGCGGCGCGGATTGAGTATCTCGGCGCCAAGAGCGGCAAGCTCAAGGACGCGCAGAAGGGGCTGGGCGCTGTTGCCAAAGAGGACAAGCCGGCTGCCGGAAAGAAGTTCAACGAAGTCAAAACGGCAATCGAGTCGGCATTCGCGTCCGCACAAGCGCGGCTGGCCAGCGGACCGGTGAAGCAGGCCAGCGGACCGCAGTTCGACCCGACACTCCCCGGCAAACCGCTGCGAATCGGCCACTTGCACCCCATCACGCAGACGATCGAGGAGCTCAAGGACATCATGGGGCGGCTGGGGTTCTCCGTTGCCGACGGTCCGGAGATCGAAGACGAGTGGCACAACTTCGAGGCCCTCAACATCCCGGCGGACCATCCGGCCCGCGATCCGCTGGAGAATTTTTTCTTATCGACGGCGGAAGCAGTCCAAAGCCCAAAGTCCAAAGTCCAAAGTCGCGGCAACTCGGGACTCGGGACTCGGGACTCGGGACCATTTCTACTTCGCAGTCAAACGAGCACCGTCCAGATCCGCGTGATGGAAAAAACCAGGCCGCCGGTGCGCGTGATCTCGATCGGCCGGGTCTATCGCCCGGACGAAGCGGACGCCACGCACTACCCGATGTTCCACCAAATCGAAGGGCTGCTCGTCGATCGGGGCATTACGATGGCCCACCTCAAGAGCGTCCTGCGGATGTTCGCCACCAGCTACCTGGGGCACGACGTCCACGTCCGCTTCCGCCCGTCGTTCTTTCCGTTCACCGAGCCGAGCGTCGAGGTGGACATGCATTGGAATGACCGCTGGATCGAGCTCGGCGGCGCCGGCATGGTCGATCCCAACGTACTCTCGGCCGTCGGCTACAACCCCGAGGAAGTCACCGGCTTCGCCTTCGGCCTGGGCGTCGAGCGGGCCTGCATGCGGCGGCACGGCATTGATGACATTCGGTATTTTCATCAGAACGATGTGCGGTTTCTGAGTCAATTCTAAAGTCCCGTTCAAGGTTCAAGGTTCAAAGTTAGCCCAGTTCAACTTTGAACTTTGAACGCGGAACTTTGAACTCTTTGCCATTTCAATAATCCATGCTCGTCTCCTGGAACTGGCTTCGCCAATACATCGACCTCGACGTTTCCCCCGAGGAGCTGACGCGCCGGCTAATGATGGCCGGGCTGAACCTCGAGTCGATGGACAAGGTCGGCAGCGACCTGGCGATCGATCTCGAGGTGACCAGCAACCGGCCCGATTGTCTGGGGCACATCGGCATCGCCCGCGAAGCGGCCGTCCTCTTCGATCGCGAACTAAAGCTCCCTCTCCCGCTGGGAGATGGTCGGGGTGAGGGTGTAGCGGCCAAAACCGGCGCGCCGCAGGTTACGGAGCTGACCCGTGTCACGATCCAGTGCCCCGACCTCTGTCCGCGCTACACGGCCCGCGTGATTCGCGGCATCAAGGTCAAGAGCAGCCCGGCCTGGCTCGCCGACCGGCTGCGGACAATCGGGCAGCCAGTCGTGAGCAACGTCGTCGATATCACCAACTACGTGCTGATGGAGTGCGGCCAGCCGCTGCACGCCTTCGATTTCAATAAGCTGGCCGGCAAAGAGATTATCGTCCGCCGCGCGAATGCCGGCGAAGCTTTCCCAGCCATCGACCACAAGACCTATCCGCTCGACGACTCGATGTGCGTCATTGCCGACGCACAGCGGGCCGTGGCCCTCGGCGGCGTGATGGGGGGAGCGGATACCGAAGTATCACCCGCCACGACCGACCTCCTCATCGAGTCGGCCGTCTTCGCGCCGCTGTCGATTCGCACGACGTCGCGGAGACTCAAGCTCAAGAGCGACTCGTCCTACCGCTTCGAGCGGGGGGTCGATCCCGAGGGGATCGATTGGGCCAGCCGTCGCTGCTGCGAGCTGATCCTCGAGCTGTGCGGCGGCCAGCTTGCGGAGGGAGTGATCGACGTCGGCCAGCCGCCGGCACAGCCAGCGCCGATCATCCTGCGGCTCTCGCAATTGCCGCGGATTCTCGGCATCGAGATTCCGCGCGAGCAGGTCCGCCGCATCTTGTCGGCACTCGGCTGCCGCGAGACGGCTGCCGATG
This sequence comes from Pirellulaceae bacterium, assembly GCA_035512595.1. GTDB lineage: Bacteria > Planctomycetota > Planctomycetia > Pirellulales > Pirellulaceae > DATKDU01. The sequence continues at coordinate 1,573 of DATKDU010000163.1, read as the reverse complement.
CCGAGAGCGTAACGGCCGTTCCGCCCAGTTGGCGGCGTGATCTGTCGCGGGAAATCGACCTGATCGAAGAAGTCGCCCGCATTCACGGCTACGAAGCGATCCCCGAGGACGTCGGCGTGCCGATGACCGCCTCGCACAAGACCGACCAGGATCGGGTCCTGGCCAAGGTGCGGCACGTGATGACTGCCGCCGGGTTCGACGAGGCGCTGACGACGAGCGTCGTCCCGGAGAAATGGTCGCAGGCGTTCAGCCCGTGGACGAGTGAAACGCCGCTCGTCGCCGCGCCGCCGATGCTCAAGGGGGCCGATCAATTGCGCCGCAGCCTGGTCCCCAGCCTGCTCGAAGCCCGCCGCTACAACCAGAGCGTCGGCAACGAGGTCGCCGAGTTGTTCGAGATCGCCAAGATCTATCTGCCGCAGGGGGAAGGACTGCCGCACGAGCAGTGGACCCTTGCCGCGGTCAGCGGGCAGGGATTCTCGAATCTCAAGGGGACGGTCGAAGCGCTGCTGGCGGGAATAAACTCTTCGTCCAAACTCGAAGTGACGGACACGCGGCAGGAGTTGTTCGATCCGGCCGCCAGCGTCGAGCTGCGCGCCGGCGGCAAGCGGCTGGGATTTTTGGGAGAGATTTCCAAAGCGGCACTCAAGCAATTTGGCCTGCGACAGGGGGCGTGCGTGGTGGAGCTTGATGCGGGCGTGCTGATCGAGGAGGCTGTGCTGATTCCCAAGTCGGCCCCAATCAGCACGCAGCCATCGATCAGCCGCGACTTGAACTTCATCGTGGACGAAGCGCTGCGGTGGAGCGATCTGGCGGCGACGGTTCGCGCTGCTAGCGGGCGCGAGCTGGCGCAGGTGCAGTACCTCGACACCTATCGCGACGAGCAGAAGGACGGCACCGGGAAGAAGCGGCTGCTGTTATCACTGACGCTCCGTGATCAAGAGCGGACGCTGACCAGCGAGGAAGCGGATGCCGCCGCCGCCCGCGTCGTCGCCGCCTGCGGCCAAGCTCACGGGGCGGTGCTGCTGTCGTAGGACAGGTTTTCAACCTGTCCTCGTCTGCACAATCCCAATGCTGGACAGGTTACAAACCTGTCCCACGGCACATCCCGCGAACTGTGCCGCACTGGCCCGTAAGGCGACCAGCCGCCGATACGGTTACAGAATCGTTACAACCCGCAGAGTTTCTGGAAACGTAAAGCCTTCCTGGATCGTCTACAATCCGGGTGGTGTTGCGCGCTCTTCCAATAGGGCGTCCATCAGCCGTTCGGCTTTTCCAATCATCGACCCTTCTGTCAGGAAGCAGGCGTATGCGTTACGGCCATTTCCACACGCGCCGCATTCTCTCGCGGCTATTGGCATCTGTCGCCTTGGGGCTGGTCGTCGCCGCGTCGAGCCTCGCCCAGGACCCGCCTGCCGCGGAGACCAAGCCCGCGGAAGGCCCGATCCGCGAGCAGACGATCTACATCCCCTACGCCAAGCTGCGGGCCATGTTCGAGAAGGAAGGGCGCGGGGTGTTTATCCCGTATGAAAAATTCCAGGAGCTGTGGAATGCCGCCCGATCCGCGGCGGCAAAG
>DATKDU010000162.1:0-5819 GCA_035512595.1 Pirellulaceae bacterium | reverse complement strand
CTCGGCGACCTGTGGCAAAACGGTTCGCCGAACTGGTCCGCGGCACTGGGTCATCGCGACGTCAAGCTGCACCTCTACGGCAAAGCCGACTCCCGCCCGGGCCGCAAGATGGGGCATCTGACGGCACTGGCTGACACGGCCGAGCAGGCGGCCGCACGGGTGATTGCCGCGCGGCAGTCGCTTTAGGACTTGGAGTGCGGCGACTTGTCGCCGCTTTAGGACTCTTGGATTTGGACCGCTGTAACTTGCGGCAGGTTTAGGACCTTGGGATAGTAATCTCCGCTGGTTCTCGACCGCGTCCTGTCCCTGAATTCCAGTCCCGCCGAGTCATCCCATGGATGCCAACTCCTTGCGCATTGAACTTGTGGAAACGGTCTGCCGGCTGCCGGCAGACGCTTTGCCGCGTGCGGCGGAGGCGCTGCGAATACTGCGCACCGAGTCGATGCGGCCGGTGGAAGCAGTGCAACTCCAGCCGACGACTTCAAGCCGCGTTTGGCCTCATGCACCGCTGCATCGGCTACATGAAAACGGCACCTACATGGTCACGACGGGCACTCTTCGCCGTCAGCACTTGTTTCGTAGCGCGGAGCGGCTGACGCTTCTCGAGGATTCACTGCTATCGCTCGCCCGCGAGTATGGATGGGAACTGGAAGCGTGGGCTGTCTTTTCCAACCATTATCACTTCGTCGGCCACACGCTCGCGTCTCCCTCTCGCCTGAAGGAGTTTCTGACCGATCTGCATGCCGCCACTGCACGTGACTTAAATCGGCTGGACGGAGCCAGCGGCCGCCAGGTCTGGCATAACTTTTGGGACAAGCAACTCACTTTCGAGAAGTCCTATCTGGCCAGGCTGAACTACGTTCATCAGAACGCGGTCAAGCACGGCCTCGTGCGAGTGGCCCATCAATATCGCTGGTGCTCGGCCGCCTGGTTCGAACGGACCGCAATGCCGGCCCAGGTGAAGACGGTTTACAGCTTCAAGACCGACAGCGTGAAGGTGGCCGACGATTTCGAACCGCTGGCGATCCTTTAGATCTGGAGTGCGGACTTGTCGCCGCTCTGGGATTCTTCTTTGCGAAGCAACGTAGCCGCGGCGGCTCCAACCTCGAATCTAAAAGATCTAAAAGCTGCGACAAGTCGCCGCACTCCAAATCTAAAAGCCGCTCATCTTGGCTTCACCGTCCGCCCCACAAGTCTTCCATCGCGAATAACAGTTACTTCCAAGGGCGTCGCCGCTGCTTGCCCGCCGAGGATCCGGTGCAAGTCATCGGGCGTTTCGACGATCCGCCCGTTGACCTCCACGATCAAGTCCCCCGGGATCAACCCCGCTTCGTGGGCAGCGCCTCCGGTTGCGACCGAAACGATCTCGATCGCACTTTCCCCGAGCAGATCGAGCTCGCGCACCAAGCGGCGGGAGAGTGGCGCGACGTTGACGGCAATGCCGAGGGCCCGCCGCTGGACCTTGCCGTGAGCGAGCAGCTCGCTGATGACCCACTGCGCCGTGCGCGACGGGACGGCAAAGCCTAGCCCCTGCGTGAAGGCGATGATCGCCGTGTTGATGCCGGCGATCCGGCCGCGGGAATCGACGAGCGGGCCGCCCGAATTGCCGGGGTTGATCGGGGCCGTGTGCTGAATGACGTTCTCGATCAGCCGGCCGTCCCCGCCGCGCAAGGACCGCTTGCGGCTGCTGACGACGCCTGTCGAGACGGTCGATTGCAGCCCCAGCGGGCTCCCCATGGCGATCACGAGCTGGCCGACGCGCAGTTGCTCGCTGTCCCCGAGCTCCGCGTGCGGCAGTTCGCGCGATGCCAGCCGAATGAGGGCCAGATCGGTGGGCGGATCGTCGCCAACGACGGTCGCCTCGAGACGATCCCCTTCCTCGGTCGTGGCCGACATTCGCGACCGGCCGGCCACAACGTGGCTGTTCGTGAGGGCGTAACCATCGGGGGTGACGATCACCCCCGAGCCGCTGCCGCCGCCGTTATCGCCCCGAGCCGGCGACAGCGCCAGGACGCTCGGCCCGATCTGCTCGACGACGCGAATCACCGCCTGGGAATAGGCGTCGAGAAGATCGGCATCGCCGGCCACCGTCGGCGACGATCGGGCCGGCTTGTCAGCCGCCGGCGATTCGTCACCGGCCAGCGGCAGCCACGGCCGCCGCAATGATGATGCGTGCATCAGGAAGTCCTTGTGTAAGGATGTGTACCTGATGCATTTTACGAGCGGCGGCAATTGGTCAAGTCGGACGGAGACTTTTCGCTACGCCACCCGATCGACGGCCTCGTAGACTTTCCCACGCTGTTTGAGCCAGGCGACGTCACCTTTTTCAGCGTGCTCCTTCACTTCCCGCAGCAATTGAACGGTTTCCGACTCGTAGCAGGGCTCTGACGGGTCATCCTTGGGGATGACCAATTCCACCTCCACCGCAACGACGTACTCCCCCGCTTGGATGAGCCGCGTGCGCTTGATGCGACGACCATCAACCCGCATGGTTATTTTCATTGGCCCGATTGCTTGCGCACGGGGGGTGGCGCTCTCGCCTTGATTCGTCGAGGTGGAAATGTGACGTACGTCTTGCCGCTGCCCTGCTCCCGCGCCTTGATGTCGCGAAAGATGGCGTCCAAATCGTAGTGGAACTGTGCCGCGTGAGCCTCACGGATGCCACGGATTTCGGCGACTATCGGGTCATCTTTCATCGAAATACTGCAATTCAAGACGACGTGACCTTGTTGGCCGCGTCGAGTCAATAATCGTTCCCCCAATGCCGGCCGCTTTGCCTCCCGCTACCTTCGGTCAGCCGCCTTTACGATTTTTCGTCCAGAACGCTCGCTGATGATGCGGGCGAAATCCTCGTGCGACTGCCGTTGACGAGGATTGACCTGGACCGCGATGTTTGATTGAGTTGACCAGACGCGGCCGTCCGCGAACTTGATGTCCCAAGCGGTGATATTACGCACGTTCCTATTATTATCCGTGCGCCGGATGCTTCTCTCCTCAACGGCCACTACGTCTTCATAGCGGTAAGCAACACTTCCTACGGTCCAAAACCCATTGAGCACGACCTTGTTTGGAAACACAGCGGCAAAGTTGTCGCACGCCAGAACGAGGAAAACACAAGTAAACAGAAGCCATGGTACGACCGTCCAGAGCAGTACCGGCACTACTCGGTATCCGGTTGCCGCCGCACAGATTTCAAGGTATTCGCGAAAGTCGTCGTGAAGACAACTCGCGACCAAGAGCGATATCAGCGATACGCCAATGAAGATCAGCCAGCCGACTGACAAGTGAATGACATACGACGTTGGCTCTACCAAGCACAAAGGGTTTCCCGCAAGCCAATACTTGCTCTTCACAACAGCGTAAATGCCGTTGCCGACATAAATTCCGCCGGCAAACGACACACCAATGATCGACAAGACAAAACACATTCCGAGCAAACCACCTATTACGCCGGTTTTCGTTTTCTGCTGGTGTTTCGCCTTGAGGGACGCCAACTCTTCTGGCGTCAAGCGGTACAGCCAAGGCGCAAGTTTCAGGTACACCACATAGAGCACGAGCGCGATGAGCAGAAGATACCGTTCCATAGCCAGTTGCCTCGCGGGCAATTTCACCCGAAGAACCTCACCGCATTCTCAAACACCGCCAGCCCTTCGCCTCGGTCGGCCTCGCGCCGCGTCCAACGGGGATGGTTCGTCGGGTCGATGTGACGCTCAGGGTGGGGCATCAGCCCCAGGACGCGGCCTGTGTCGTCGCAAACGCCGGCCACGTCGAGCTGCGCGCCGTTGGGGTTGTAGGGATACGGCACCTTCGCGGTCGGTTCGCGGTGGCGCACGAGGCGCGACGGTTCGCAGCGGCCTTCCGGATCGATCGGCTCGGCATATCGCAGGACGAGCTGGCCATTTCTTTCCAGCTCCAGCAGCGTGTCGGCATCGCGGGCCAGAAAGCGTCCTTCGGCGTGGGCGATGGGGACGTACAGCGACTCGATGCCGGTGAGGAAGACGCACTTGGAACTGGAGACGCGGAGCTGCACCCAGCGGTCCTCGAATTTGCCGCTGGCGTTGAGCGTCAGCGTGGCGATCGGCTCGTCGGCCTTGTCGGGGAGGAGGACCCCCGACTTGATGAGGATCTGAAAGCCGTTGCAAATGCCGAGGATCAGCTTGCCGGCCGCTTTGAACTCGTGGAGGGCGTCGTAGAGGTGGTGTCGGATTTGATTGCCGAAGATGCGTCCGGCGGAGATGTCGTCGCCGTAACTAAAGCCGCCGGGGAGGCAGAGGATCTGATATTGGGCCAGCAGCTTTTTGTTTTCCAGCGCCCGGTTGAGATGAACAATGTCCGCCTTGCCACCGGCTCGCTCGAAAGCAAAGGCGGCTTCGGCGTCGCAGTTGGTGCCGGGGGCGCGGAGAATGAGGGTGCGAGGGATCATCGATTGCGGATTGCGGATTGCGGATTGCGGATTACCACAACAACGTCCTCTGCCACGCTTGCTTGAGCTCGCCGATCGGCAAGTCGATCAGCCATTCCTCGCCATTGCCACTTCCTGGCGTCGGCGCAATCTGCACCCGGCCGGTGTCGGTGACTTCGCCAATGTGAGCCAGCGGCACGCCCGTCAGGGCCGACTCGAAAGCGGCTCGCTTGGCCGGCGGCACTTCGACCAAAAAGCGGGTGTTCGATTCGCTGAACAGGAGCACGATGTCGAAGCTGTCCGACCGCTGCTGGGTCGCGGTGTCGGTGGCGACCTCGCTCAGCCGCACGCGAGCGCCGCAGTTGCCGGCAAACGCCATCTCGGCCAGTGCGACCGCCAGCCCACCTTCGCACAGGTCGTGGCAAGCTCGCACCAGCCCCTGCGAAATGCCGGCGTGCAGGGCTGCAAACGTGCTTTTGGCCTGGGGCAGATCGACCGTAGGGACACGGCCCCCCGTCATCCCCTCGACCAGCGCCAAATGCGAGCCCCCCAGCTCGTCGCGCGTCAGACCAACGAGATAGATCAAATCCCCTGGCAATTTAAAGTCCATTGTCACGCAGCGGCTCACGTCGGGGACCTGGCCGATGGCGCTGATCAAAAGCGACGGCGGAATCTGGATCGTCTTGCGGACGCCGCCAGCGACGTAGCTGTACTCGTTGTTGAGGCTGTCCTTGCCGCTGATGAACGGCGTGCCGAGGGCGGTCGCCGCGTCGTAGCAGGCCAGCGACGCCCGGACGAGCGAGCCGAGGGTCGCGGGCCGGTCGGTGTACCCCCAGCAGAAGTTGTCGAGGATGGCGATCCGCGATGGATCGGCCCCGACGGCGACGCAGTTGCGGACTGCCTCGTCGATGCTGCTCGCCGCCATGTGGTAGGTGTCGTAGTCGCCAAAGCGGGGGCTCATGCCGCAGGCGATGACGATGCCGCGGCGGCTGGAAAGGACCGGCCGCAGGACTGCCGCGTCGCTGGGGCCGTCATTTCCCACGCCGACCAGCGGCTTGATCACCGAACCCCCTTGGACCTCGTGATCGTACTGGCGGATGACCCACTCTTTGCTGGCGATGTTCGGGGAGGCGAGGAGCTTTAGGAGCGTGCCATTGCAGTCGGTGATTTCCGCGAGGCGCGATTTCGGATTTCGGATTTCGGATTTCGGATTTGCCGCCAGCGGCTCGGCGGGACGCGGCTGATAGGTCGCCTGGCGGCGGACTTTGGGCCGCCCTTCGTGGAGAAAGTGCATCGCCAGATCGGCGACCACCGTGCCGTGATACATCAGCGTGAGCTGTCCCGTCGGCACATAGCGGCCGATCACCGTCGCCTCGACGTTCTCGCTCTCGCAGAGTTCCGCCAGCCGCGGCCACTT
>DATKDU010000161.1:0-10015 GCA_035512595.1 Pirellulaceae bacterium | reverse complement strand
AGGAAATTCATCGGCTGCCGGGGCACGGCGACCTCGGCGGTCGGCGGGCCGTCGTCTTTACGCCGGACGGCCAGACTTTTCACTCCTTCGGCGACGACTTTTGGCTCCGCACCTTTGATTTCCGCACGGGGAAAGTGCTCGCCGAACACCAGTTTCAACCCGATCCCGACCCGAGTATCGACGTAGCCCGCTTCTCGCCGGACGGCCGACATCTGGTCATTGGCATTGGACTGGGAAAACTCTACATCTTCGACGTCGCGACCGGCAAGGAAGTGCGCATCCTGGAAAACGACGGGAGCCACATCAGGTCGGTCGATTTCTCGCCCGACAGTCGCCTGCTGCTGGCCAGTGCGTCGGGCAAGCAACAGCAGATTCCGCTTCCCGACGGCGGCACGCGCGACATCACCGCCAATGAGCAGCCGGTAACGATCTGGGATGTCGAAACCGGCACGTGCGTCAATTCGCTGCTCCTTTCGGGGAAAGGAGTCGGGATAGCCATCTTTACTCCCGACGGCGAGCAGTTCGCCGTCGTCAGCAGACAGCCTAATCGCAGAATCACGGTTTACGGCTTGGACGGAAAGGAACGGTACGCCATCGACGATATCCCGCATCCGGTCTTGTCGCTGGCTTTCACCCCCGACGGAACGATGCTGATCGGCGGACTGAACGACACGTCGGCACTGGTGTGGGACCTCAAACAATTCGACAAGAGATAGGAATCAGGAGTTGGTGGGTCACGGATCCGCGATCGCGGAGGCCGCAAGCGGGCGAACTTTTGGACAGGTTGAAAACCTGTCCTACGTGCCGGCGAACTGCGACTCCGCCGCCAGGCGGTAGTGCCCCGCCTCTTGCATCAGCTCCTCGTGCGTGCCGATCTGGGCGATGCAGCCGCGTTCCAGCACGATCACCAGGTCGCATTGCCGCAGCGTGCTCAGGCGGTGGGCGACGACAAACGTGGTGCGGCCGAGCATGGCCCGCTGCATGGCGTCGAGGATCTCGTGCTCGGTATGCGGATCGATGGCTGCCGCCGGATCATCCAGGAGCAGGATCGCCGGGTCCAAGAGGACGGCCCGCGCGATCGCCAGCCGCTGCCGCTGGCCGCCGGACAGATCGAGTCCCCCTTCCCCCAGCACGCTGTCGTACTGCGCAGGCAGCGCTTCGATGAAGTCATCCGCCGCCGCTATGCGGGCGGCCCGCCGGACCTGCTCCAGCGTCGCTTCCGGATGGCCGAAGGCGATGTTGGCGGCAATCGTATTGGAAAAGAGAAAACTCTCCTGAAAGACGATCCCCAGGCTCCGCCGCAGATCGTCCAGTTCCATGTCCTTCAGGTCAATGCCGTCGAGCGTGATCCGGCCGCGGGTTGGATCGTAGAAGCGGGCCAGCAGCGACAAGAGCGTGCTCTTGCCGGCGCCGGTCGCGCCCAGGATCGCCACCCGCTCACCCCGCTCGACCGAAAACGATACGTCCCGCAGCACTGGATTGCCGGGCGTGTACTCGAACCAGACGTTCTCGAAAACGATGTTTCCCTGAGCCCGCGCAAGCCGCAACGGATTCGGCGGCGACTCGATCGCCACCGGCGCATCGAGAATCTCAAACACGCGGCGAGCCCCCGACAGGCTCTGCTGCACGCTGTTGGCGATGTTCGTCAGGTTCGCCACCTGGCTGGAAAACTGCTGCAGCAGACCGGCGAACACGACCAGCCCCGAGCCCAGCGGCAATTGCCCCTGCGTCACCAGCCAGCCGCCGTAGGCCAGCAGGATCACCAGGTTGATCTGCGTCATGTAGCCGATCGTCGGCACGAAGAAGCTGACCCGCCAGAAGATTCCCTGCTGCTGCTGTTGCACCCGGCGACTGTCTCGCCCAAAACGCTCGTTCTCCTCCCGCTCGCGGCCAAACCCCTTGATCACCTGCACCCCCTGGATGCTCTCGGCCAGCCGCAGGATCACTCGATCGACCAGCTCGCGGTTCTTGTCGTACATCGGCCGCACAATCCGCGAGAAGGTCACCGTGGCCAGCCACATCAGCGGTGTCGTCGCCAGGCAGGCCGCCGTGAGCCCCACGTGAATGCTCAGCATGTAGGCTGTGTATCCGATCAGCGACAGGAGCAGCACGACGAACTGGACCATGACCCCGTCGATAAACGCCCGCACCGACTGCACGTCACCGGTGACCCGGTTGATGATCGTCCCGGTCGCGTTGGTGTCGAAAAACGTAAAGCTGAGCCGCTGGAGCTTGTCGTACACGCGATGCCGCAGATCGACGACGATCCGGGCGTGGATCAGGTGGGCCGAGACCAGGGCGCTCGTATAGTTCAGCACGCCGCGGGCCAGGCTGAGCGTCAGCACGATCGCCGCAATGATCGAGACCTGTGCCAAAGGTGACCACGTGGCCGGCGGCGCCAGACCCAGCGGGTATTTCGGCGGCGGCACTTTCGCGGGGTCCACATGGTGGCCGACGACGTCGATCCCCAGGCCCGCAAACTGGAGGGCGGCAATCGCCGTCAGCAGCAGCACGCCCTGCAAGACGATCAACTGGGTGCAGCCCCAGCGGTACTGCCAGGCGAAGGCCAGCATTCGCCGCACGAGGACCCAGTTGGAGGGACCGGGTTTGGCAGTCGTCTCGGATTCTATCGCGGGCGCGGCCACAAGCGGAGACCTTCGATGCGTCCCCACATTGTGGCCGGGCCGAGGCGGTTTGACTATGGCGGTCCAGCCCGCCGGCAATCAGTCGCTGTACTGCATGCACACGCCGTCGAAGCACTGTTCCACGAGGTGGTTGCTCTGCTTGCTGCTGGACGCGGTCTGAATGCTGGCCAGGTACAACTCGATCGTCGTGCGAATTTTCTTTCGTGCGCCGTTGATGGGCTCGAGGTATGACTGCAACTCGGCCAGTTGCACGGCGCTAAACTGCTTGGGCGAAATGCCGACGGCCGCCTTGATGAAGGCGGTGGCCAGGTTCAGCCGCCGCAGGTGGGTCAGCGACTTGGCGTCGGGCGTGAACTTCTTCATCACCAGCTTGAACTGCGGATCGCTGGCCAGCGCCCAGTAGTGGGTCCGCGCGCCGTCCACGAGCAATTCCATATACTCCGGCGCATCGTAGCCCTTGCCCGCGACTGCCGCGAAAGGTGCCGGATGCGTCGTAAAGCTCCCCAGCATTCCCCCCAGCTCGACCCGCGCCAGGGCCGTCACCCACTTGAAGCCGTGCCGTGAAAAGTCGTCTTGCTCGCGGGCGGGCTTCTCGGTCAGCGAGGATGGCGCGAGTTGGAGCCGCCGCGACAGGTTGGTATAGACCTTGAACTCCGGCTCGGACTTGATGATCTCGTCGATCGCGCTGAACTCTTCTTCGCTGCTCGTCAGCGCGAGTTGATCGAGGTACTTCAGGGCCATCGAATATTCAAGGAACCCCACGATCCGGTAAATGCGATTGGGGTCGGACTTGGGGAGATAATTCGCAGAGACAGTGGTCGTCGTGTCTTCAACCGTTTTGACCGTACCGGTCAATTCATGGAGCGTGCCTCAGTAGAAGTAGCTTGTTTCCGTGGAATGGCGGCCGATCTCCTGCGAGGAACTTTGCGTGCTCAGCGTGTTTTGAAACTGCCGGTCCTCCCACGCCCAGGCGTAATGGTGCCGCCGGTCGTAATCGGGCGATGGCTGCGATCGCGTTTGCATCGGATTGGTCGGCACCGGGCTCTTGGCCGGCATGAGCAGCGGGATCGATGCCTCGAAGCTCTTCGTTGCCGCGGCACTCTTGAGCAGGCCCATCCCTTCCGGGCCGCGCCCGTAGCGGCCGCGACGCCACCAGTGCAGGCCGATGAACAAGTTCCGGCTCTTATCGAGCAGGTTCCCGGCGAGCATCTTTCCCTTTTCCAGCTTGGCCGCGAGCTCTTTCGCCAGGTTGGGGTTCTTGAGCGCCGGCCGGTGGAATGCGATACCGCCGGCCTTGAACCCGGCCAGCAAAAACTCGCCGTCGATGCCGATCGCGTAGGCGGCAAAGAATTTCTCCTTCAGCCCCACATCGCCAGCGAGCACCTCCAGCGCCAGATCGAGCCGATCGAGCCGCATCTCCAGGGACCGCTCGTCCATGTCCCGCTCCAGCTCGGCGATGGCTTCGTCAAAGCTGCGAAAGCTCGTCGTCAGGACAGCCTTCTGCTCGTCGCTGGCCTGTTTGGCTTTGGATAAGGGAAGGGCAATGGCGACCGTCTTGCCAAACTCCACTAGCTCCCGCGCGTTGATCAGCTCGTTCTTCTGCACGTGGACTTCAAATAACAAATCGCGATACCCCAGCAGCGTGTCCGGCTTGGGGAGCAGATCGGCCATGTACGACGCCTTCTTGGCGCTGGCCAACAGCTCGTCGATTTGCTGTTTGCTCTCGGCCAGTACCAGAACCGTTTCGGCCAGCGATAGCTCCGGACCGGCCGATTCGGCCTTGGCGCGGAAAAGTTGCAGCCGCGCCAGCGCCAGCATGCGGCCAATGCTGGGCGCACCCTCTTCGGCCAGCAGTGCATCCATCCCTTCCTGATGCGACGCTGTCAGCTTGGCGACCTGCGGCGACAAAAGCGCGAGCAGCGCCCGCGGGTCCCCCGCCTGCGAGGCGGGAATCAACTCTTTCTTCACGAAGTTGATTTGCCGCGGCGTGAGCTTGGCTTTGGTGGCGGTGACTTCTTTAGCCGCTTTCGGTTTGGCCAGTTTTTCCTTGGCCGGCGCTGTTTTGGCCGGCCTCTCTTTGGTTCGGTCTTGGCCCAGCGCAGGTCCCGGAAGAACCGCGACTAGGGCGCAAATGAGACCACTTACGTACGCGATGCGTCTCATGGTCTTTCTCCCAGAGAGCGGCGCCCCTCAGTGCCGCCCGAGCAGAATTGCCCATTCCCCGGCAGTATACCGCTTCCGAACCTGATTGCAAGCCTTTTCCGTCACCTGTCCGCAGTTGCCCCTCTGTGGGTATGTTGATTTCATGGCGTCATACATCCTCGGCATCGACCTGGGCACGACCAACAGCGTGCTGGCGTATGCGCCGCTGTTGGGCGAGCTGCCGGAGGTCAAGATCCTGCCAATCCCGCAGCTCGTGGCTCCCGGAGTCGTGGAGGAACGGACCACACTGCCGTCGTATGTGTACCTGGCGCCTGAGCATGAAACGACCGGCGGCGTGTTTGACCTGCCGTGGCACAAGGGAAATGCGTTCGCCGTGGGCGAATTGGCGCGGAAGAAGAGTGCCGAAGCGCCGCAGCGGGTCGTCAGCGGAGCCAAAAGCTGGCTGTCGCACAGCCGGGTCGATCGCCACCAGCCGATCCTGCCGTGGAATGCGCCGGCCGAAGTGCCCAAGATCTCGCCCGTGTCGGCGTCGCGGCGGTATCTGGAGCACCTCGTCGCCGCCTGGGAGCATGCCTTTGAGGGCGCGCCGATTGCCGAGCAGCAGGTCGTCCTCACCGTGCCGGCTTCGTTCGATGCGGCGGCCCGCGACCTGACCCGCGAGGCGGCCCTCGCCGCCGGATTGCCAGCGAGTCTTGTCTTGCTCGAAGAGCCGCAGGCGGCAGTCTATTCGTGGCTCACGGTCATGGGGGACAGGTGGCGCAAGGCGCTGAAAGTTGACGAAACCTTGCTGGTCGTGGATGTCGGGGGCGGAACGACCGACTTGACCCTCGTCGGCGTCGATCAGGAGCATGGGGAGCTTGTGCTGCGGCGGATTGCCGTCGGCGACCACCTGCTGGTCGGCGGCGATAACATGGATCTGACGCTGGCCCACTTTGTCGCTGGCAAGTTTGCCGAAAAGAAAGTCAGCCTCGATCCGTGGCAGTCGGTATCGCTGTGGCATTCTTGCCGCGGGGCGAAGGAGACGCTGCTGGCCGAGGGTTCGCCAAAGAAACACTCCATCAGCGTCCTGGGACGCGGCAGCAAGCTCGTCGGCGGCACGGTCAGCGTCGATGTCGATCGCAAGCAGGTCGCCGAGCTGCTCGTGGACGGATTTTTCCCCCAAGTGAGTGCTACGGACCGTCCCGCCCGCCGGCGGATGAGCGGCTTTCAGGAAATCGGATTGCCGTTTGAGTCCGACACGGCTGTCACGCGGCATTTGGCCGCCTTCCTGACCGCGCACGGCGACGCACAAGGCAATGCCGTCCAGCCGACGCATGTGCTTTTCAACGGCGGCGTGTTCAAGGCCGATGCCTTTCAGCAGCGGCTGTTGGACGTGCTGGCATCATGGTCGCCGGATGCTCCGCCGAAAGTCTTGGCCGGTGAGCACGATCTGGATCACGCGGTGGCGCGCGGCGCGGCCTACTATGGCTGGGCCAAGGAGCACGGCGGCGTTCGCATTCGCGGCGGAGCCCCGCGGGCCTACTACGTCGGCATTGAAACATCGGGGCTGGCCGTTCCCGGAGCGGCGCGGCCGCTCAAGGCGCTGTGCGTCGTGCCCATCGGCATGGAAGAAGGGACGAAAGTCGATGTGCCGTCGGGCGAGATCGGCCTGATCGTCGGTGAGACGGCGACGTTCCGCTTCTTCAGCTCGCCGACGCGGAAGGCAGACAAACCGGGGGACCTGCTCGACGCTTGGACCGAAACAGAGCTGGCGGAGACCGATTCGCTGGAAGCGAGCCTGCCGCGCGACGAAGCGAGCGACACCGACTACGTCCCGGTGCGATTCCAATCGCACCTGACCGAACTGGGCGTCCTGGAACTGTGGTGCGTCGGCACGGCCACGCCGAACCGGTGGAAGCTGGAATTCAGCGTGCGGCAAAACGATACATGACAGAATCATGGGGGACAGAATCATGGGCCAATAGTTTCCCATCTCCTGCCTCCATGATTCTGTCCCCCATAATTCTGTCAGGTTCGAAAATCAAATTGCATCCATGCCGATGGACCTCCTCGAAGTACTCCCCAGCCGCTACGTCGTCGGCATTGACCTGGGGACGACCAACTCGGCCGTCTGCTTCGTCGATACGGAGCAGCCGCAGTGGCAAGTGAAGGTTTTTTCGATTCCGCAGCTCGTCGCAGCGGGGCAAGTCGAGGCTCGTGACACGCTGCCGAGCTTTTCCTTTCAGCCGCCGGCGGAAGAAGCGACGAAGGGGCTGCTCAAGCTGCCCTGGAGCGAGGGGAATCCGGCGACTGCCGTCGGTTTCTACGCCCGCGACTTCGGCGGGCAGGTCTCCGGGCGGCTGATCGGATCGGCCAAGAGCTGGCTCTGCCATAGCGGCGTCAACCGCACAGCGCCGATATTGCCGTGGCATGCGGCCGACGACGTCGAGCGACTGTCGCCGGTCGAAGCCTCCAGCCGCTACCTGGCCCACGTTCGCGATGCGTGGAACCATCGCCATCGGTCCCATCCCCTGGAAGAGCAGGACGTGGTCCTCACGCTGCCGGCGTCGTTCGACGAAGTGGCCCGCGAGCTGACGGTCGAAGCCGCCGCCAAAGCCGGTCTCTCGCGCGTCGTATTGATCGAAGAGCCGCAAGCCGCGTTCTACGCCTGGATCTACAAGCACACGGACACTTGGAGCGACCTCGTCGCGCCGGGGCAGAAAATCCTCGTCTGCGACATCGGCGGCGGAACGACCGACTTTACGCTGATTCGCGTCCGCCGCGGCGAAGGGGGGAAGGTGCAGTTCCATCGCGTCGCCGTCGGCGACCACCTGATCCTCGGCGGCGACAATTTTGATCTGGCGCTGGCACAGCACGTTGAGAAGAAGCTCACCAGCGGCGGCAAGCTTCCGTCACGGCAGTGGGACCTCCTCGTGCGCCTCGCCCGGCAAGCGAAGGAGCAACTCCTCGGTGACCATGCGCCGGAGTCGGTGACCGTGACGCTCCCTGGCTCCGGCTCCAAGCTCATCGGCGGCAGTCAAAGCGTCTCCGTCTCGCGCGATGAAGTTCACGAGCTGCTCGTCGATGGCTTCATGCCCTTGGTGAACCTCGACGACAAGCCGGCACCGCGCCGCAGCGGATTTCAGGAGTTCGGCCTGCCCTACGCGTCCGATCCGGCGATGACGCGCTACCTGGCGGCATTTTTGACGGCACATCGGTACGTGGCGCTCGAGGACGCAGGACAGGTTTCCAACCTGTCCAAAAACCGCTCGGGACAGGTTGAAAACCTGTCCTGCGAGGACGACCCCGCCCGCCCCGACGTTCTGCTGTTCAACGGCGGCGTGTTCGAATCGCCCGTTCTGCGGCAGCGCCTGATCGATTCGCTGTCGCGCTGGTTTTCCGTAGGTCCCGCCTGCCGGGCGGGACCTCTCAACGAATTGGCGACGACCGCCGGAGGTCCCGCTCGGCAAGCGGGACCTACCTGGCATCCTACTGTCCTCGACAACGACCGGCTCGATCTGGCGGTCGCTCGCGGGGCGGCGTACTACGGCATGGTCCGCCGCGGCCAGGGGGTCAAGATTGCCGCCAGCCTGGCGCGGACGTATTACATAGGCATCGAAGTAGATCCCGCCTGCCGGGCGGGATCTGAACTGCACTTGGACAAGGTCCCGCCCGGCAGGCGGGACCTACAGGCGATCTGCCTCTTGCCAGGCAGTGCCGAACCGGGGCAAGAGGTCAAGCTCCCTGACCGCCAATTCGATCTGCTCATTTCGGAGCCGGCCGAGTTTCCGCTTTACGTCTCCAGCACGCGGTTGGCGGACCGGCCTGGTGAAATGTTCGCGGTCGATCCCGAGCAGATGACCGCATTGCCGCCGATCCGCACGGCCCTCAAAACCCGCCGCCGCAGCGAGCGGGGGACGGTTACCGTGGAACTGCACGCGAAGCTAACCGAAATCGGCACGCTGGAATTGTGGTGCAGCGAGGTCGGCGGCGAGCGCAGTTGGCGATTGCAATTCGATGTCCGCAGCGCGACGCAGACCGACATGGAGGCCCACGAGTCGGCGGCTGAACGAGAAGGGTTCGTCGATGAGGAAACGTGGCGGGCGATTGCCGCAGTGCTTGATGGGACACTCGGGCCGGCGGGAAAGGACGATCCCGACGGCCTGATCAAGCGGCTGACTGCCGCGGCACAACTGGAGCGCGGCGACTGGCCGACGTCGCTGTTGCGGCGCATCTGGGAAGCGCTGATCGAGCGAGAGACCGGCCGTCGCAAGAGCCCCCAGCACGAGGCCCGCTGGCTGAATCTGCTCGGCTATGCGCTCCGTCCGGGCTACGGCCTGGCGGTCGATGACTGGCGGGTCGCCGAGACGTGGCGCACCGTGCAGGGGAAGCTGGCTCACGGGGCCGCTTCGAGCCGCACCGAGTCGCTAATCCTCTGGCGGCGGATTGCCGGCGGATTTTCCGCCGGGCAGCAACAAGCGATTGCCGAGCCGCTGCTCTCAACGCTCCGCAGTCTCCACCGCCGGCAGACGACCGGCCGGCAGACCGAGGCCCAATTGCCGCCGCACGAATCGCTGGAGACGCTGCGGCTCCTCGGGTCGCTGGAGCTGCTGCCGGTCGAAACGAAGCTCGACATGGGGAACATGCTGATCGAGCTGTTGCCCAAGCGCAAGCTCGACCAGATCCGGCCGGCCATTGCCTGGGCACTGGCTCGCATCGGTGCGCGGGTGCCGGTATACGGTCCGCTCAACACGGTCGTCTCCGCAGTGCATGCCGCCGCCTGGCTGGAGCGCCTGTTGGGATACGACCTAACCGGGCCGATGAGCCAGTTTGCCGTCGTGCAGCTTGCCCGGCGAACCGACGACCGGTACCGCGACATTGCCGAGCCGCTGCGCGACCGCATACTGGCCTGGCTGGATGCTGCCGGCGGATCGCCACACGCCATCGACCTCGTCCGCACCGCCGGCCAGCTCGATGCCGACGAGCAGTCCCGCGTCTTCGGCGAGTCGCTGCCCAAGGGGCTGCGGATTCGGTAGCAAAGTTCTTAGCCGGAGCGTAACACGCGCCGTAGGAGCGGGATACCGCCTGACTCCTGAGCTACTGTTGTAAACCATTAGAAATGTCCCCTGTTTGGCGCAGGTAGAAATGTCCCCTAGGGGGTTACGTAATTCGCCGTGGGGTTGGACTGCGTAGCGCAGGGAGCGCAGCGACCGGAGCGGAGCAGTCCA
>DATKDU010000160.1:0-15172 GCA_035512595.1 Pirellulaceae bacterium | reverse complement strand
CAACGGACGACGTCACCGCCGGCCTCCGGGACTTTGTGGTCGTCCCATTCGCTGGTGAGCCGCTTTCCGACGGCATTTTCTCGAGTGTGCAGAACAACGATGCCGGCATTGCTCACGACGGCGGAATAGAGTTGGTGCGGCTCTGGTTCACCGACCGATTGCCACTGCGCTTGCAGCCACGGCTCCTTGCCGAGGGATTCCCAGTCGATGCGGCTGTTGGCGCTGCCAGGTGCGGCATGGAACTCGATCAATGCCTCCAGCCGGCCGGCGCGGCGAATCGTCGCGGAGCGCAATTGACCCATTTCGCTGCGCAGCGCCACGGTGCGGATCATGGCCGTGTCACAGTAGAGATGGCGCGCACTCTCAACCAGCGAAAGCACCAGGGGAACGCAAATCAATGCGATTAACCACATGGCCCGCGATTTCCCGGATTGATTCTCATGTGGCATGTTGCGAAGAAACCACGGTACAGCGGCGGACGTGAAAAGTCTCCATCGTGATCCAGGCGGGATCCTGAAGAGATCGACAAGTGAACGAGGTAGGAAGCAGGTCTGCCAGCGCCGTGGTATTGCCAGCTTGTCACATGTGCCACCTACGCAAACCGAGTGCGCAAACGTAATCCCCACGTCGGGCGGGGTGATTATAACCCTTTCAGGTGGTTAACGCGACAGCCAGTCGCGTCATTCTGACACAACGCGACATTGTGTCGTGTGTGCAATCGATGCGCAGGAGCGCTGGGAATGCTTTGCATTCAAGCTCCCTGCCAGCGTCAATGGTGCAGCGAAGCAGGGGCGATGGAACTACCAGAGTCGGCAAACCGGGTGACTACCACGGTTTGATTTTCCACCCCAGGATGAAGCCGATGCAAAAGCAGGTTAAGGCGACGACTTCCGGCCGTTCGCGTGAATAGACGCGCACGTAGTCAACAAGATCATCCCAGGGCTGTAGGGTCTGCTCGCTAAATGGAGTGGATTCAGCCTGGTACATCAGGTCGTTGCGATTTTCCATGGTACCGTGATTCCTTGTGTTGAAGCTTGCAAACTAGAAGAGCCCCGGCTGCGTTGGCTGGCGAGGCCTGTCGCCCAACCGACGAAGGAGGCTCTTAAACCAGCGGACGTTTTGGTCCCATTCAACCCGCGAATGCGCGATGAAGCTCAGGCCGTGAAGCAAGAACCAGACGCCGGCGCCGAGTAGGGCAACTGCGATCACAAGCCCGGCGGCAAGGGAGATGGCGAAAGCGGCCCATAATTCCATCCCTGTGCCGGCAGCCAGACCCAGTGCCAATGTAGTCAAGGCGATCGGGAGGCAGGCGAATGCCAGTAGTGCTCCGGTCAAAACCAGCGCAATGGGAGTGATCAGTTTGCGCAGATCCGACTGGACATCCAACAGCAGCAGCTTGCTTTGCAACTCGATGAGCGTCAGGGCGTCAGAGAGCAACTCGCCCGTATTGCGAGCCACGGCTTGCGACGGGGAGTTGTCAGCACCATTGTTCCGGTCTACCGACGTTTGAGCCACCATGCGATAGCCACTCCCGTAGCAAAGGCCACAGCCAAAGAGGTTCCTGGATTGTTCACGATGTATTGCCGTGCCGACTCCGACCATCGCTTGAGCGAATCGCCCGCCGCACTGACCAGCGGGGCGCCAGATCTCAGTGGGGAACTGGGCAAGTAATCAGCGATGCGATTCTTCATGTTCTGAATCTCCCGCTCTATCTCCGGAACCGGACTTCCATCCCTTGAACAGTTGATCCAATTGGTAGCTGGCAACTGCCATCGCCCCCTGGAGTGCAGCCCCAGTCGCCATATTGATCAACGATCCCAGGACTCCAACCGCAGGCTGGGGCTTAACCTCGGCTTTGACGGCCACCTGGTGCTGACTCACAAGTTCCGCCAATTCACGCGAGTCAGGTCGGACGACCGTCACTCGCGAGGGGACGAGCAAGTAACCCGCGGCTGCTGCCGCTCCCACGCAGAGCCACGGATAGGTCTGCACGTAGTAATGCCAATCGGCCATGACCCGGGCATTTGCCACGATTTCCCGGACGTCATCGCGCAGTTCCGAGCGCACCGCGCGCATCTGCCGCTGGATCTCTTCGGCACTGGCCACTGGCGCATCGCTCATGGGATCGTCCGTCGGGAAGTCGCGCTGCCGGCCCGCTACGAATGAAACGAACGGCCAACGGCATTGGACAGGTTGGACATGGAATCGTATAACTGTCGCCCCATTCGCTCGCTCATGGTCGGCTCGTGAAACGACGGGATCAGCGTTTGCCCAATCATGACGCCCACCCCCAGGCCCACGCTGAAGACCACCAGCATCGACGACAGAGGATACTCCTGGACCATTTCCGCGGGGCGCGCGAGAGCGTCTTTGGCGGCTGATGTGGCTCGTTCTCCGGGGCGCTTCCGTTCTTGCGTAACCATAAAAAGACTCCTGAAACTTGGGAAACCTGAAGGTGTAATGGTGAATGCTGCCGTCAGCCCGAGGAGAAGGGGGTAAGCCTGATCAGTCACAGATTTTCAAGGCAGAATGTGGGTCTTGACGTCGAGGCCAGACCCCCTTTTCCTCGAGCTGACTCGACTGGCTCACCGGCTGCGGAGCATCAGCCCGAGCATGATCCCGGCCACTAACCCCGTACCGAAGCAGACGGCCACGGATTCCACGGGGCGCTGGCGAACCACGCGCTCCGCTTCCTCGTAACCGTGCTGCACGGACTCGGTGGCATAGCGCGATCCTTCCTGGATTTTTCCGGCCGCTTGTTGAGCATACTCGCGGGCGGTCTCGACAGCCTGGGCCACGGTCGAGGAGCCATTGGAGGTCAACTCTTCCAGATAGTGCTCGATCGTGCCGCGGGCCTCTCCCGTCTTGCGCTGGATCAAGCCGACCAGTCGTTCCACGTTGCCGTCGAAGGACTGCAGTTCATCGTTGGTGAGCTGGCCCCACTTGTTGCGGAGCTTCCCTTTCAATTCGTGCCAGTGGCCTTGTAGCGTTTCCTGATTGACCATCGCCAAACTCCCTTGTGGAGATCGTAACACGCGAGCGAGAAGCCGCCCGCGATGAAAATGATTTGCAACGCATTCGTCAGCTTTGCAAGTACTATGCCGTGCTTCCCTTCCCAGCGTGCGCAGCCGGGTTTGCCAGCTTTTTCGGCGTCAAATCACCCAGGAGGGATCGCATTTGTCCCGTTGGCATTGCAAGGGCGCGTATTTGCGTGACGGAATGTCGCGGACGACTCTTGCTGGGGCGTCGCACTGTCGGACAGATTTGGTATCGTGGAGTCTCGCACCGCCCATCGCTGAAATTGGCCCGGCATTTGCCCTCGCGGCCTTTCTGAACAGATGGCTTGCCTTTGTTCCAAATAGCAAGCAAGCCTCCGAATCGTCCCGCTGCCAGCATGTTCACGCCGTCACCGATGGCCCCCATCGCTCGACAACATGTTTCATGGATGGACGCTCGCCATGGCCGGAACGTCATTTCCTGAACGAGTGCCTCCCTCCCCGCAGACCAGACGTGTGGGCGGCTATGTTCTCGTCGTTGACGATCATCGCGATGCAGCCGACAGCCTGGCGAGATTGCTGAGCATCCTCGGACGGATCGCCCAGGTGGCCTACGATGCGGAAGGCGCGCTGGCAGCCATCGAGCGCGCCACGCCGCAACTTATCTTTCTTGATCTGGGTATGCCGAAGATCGACGGGTTTGAGACGGCCCGCCGCATTGGAACGCGGCCCGAATGGCGCGATATTCCGCTGGTGGCGCTGACGGGCCTGGGGCAAGAACGGGATCGCGATCGCACGCAGGCTTGTGGATTTGCCGCCCATCTGCTCAAGCCGGTCGATCTGATTCTGCTGGAGCGGACCTTGGACGAGTTGGCGCCCGCTTAGCCCGGGGGGCATCGTTCCGAATCCAGGTCGCGCGACGGCGGTCCGGCAAATCGCTGCCCGTGCGCCGTGAATCGGCCGCCATGACAAGGGCAGTCCCACGTCTGCTCCGCGTCGTTGTAATGCACGATGCAGCCCGCGTGGGTGCAAACCGGCGAAAGGCGGTGCAGCTCACCGGAAACATCGCGGTAGATCGCCTGCATTCTGCCACCTTGGGTAAGGACGCGACCGCTCCCCGGTGCAATCTCGCCTTCCGAGCCGGCTTCCGTGCGCAGTCGATCCGCCGTAAAGCGGCGAATGACATCGAGATTTTCGGCAACCACGCTCGGGGCGGACGCCAGGAGTGTCAGGCGGCCTGGAGCCACAATCTCCTCCAGCGGATGCCGCTCGCCGAGGATCAGTCGCGCGACCAACGTGCCCGCGACGGTTCCCCAGGTCAGGCCGGTTCCCGCAAACCCCGTGGCCAGATAAAGCGAATCGCTGCCAGGCACGCGACCAATGTGCGGCATTCCGTCTGCGGGAGCGTAGTACTGGGCTGACCAGCGGTGCTCGATCGATCGGACAGCAAAACGTTCCGCCGTGTAGTTCTCAAGTTCTTCAAAGTGAAGTCGTTCGTCTCCGGGATGACCCGTTTTATGGTCGGCGCCGCCGATCAAGACGAGATCGGGATCGGCCGGGGATGCCAGTCGAATATAGTGATACGGGTCCGCATCGTCCCAGTAGAGCGCGTCCTCGGGCGGGTCCTCGACACGCGCTGCCAGGAGATAGGACTGGTAGGGAAAGACGCGAAAGTCAAACTGCGAGATTCCCAGGAACGGAGAGTGCGTGGCTACGAAGACTGCATCCGCTGTCACCCGGCCGCCATTCGTATCGACCTGTGCGGGGTGACTTCCTTCGGGCGGAAGGCAGGCCGTATTTTCAAAAATCTGTCCGCCCAGCGATTGCACCGCCGCAGCCAGGTGCTGCAGGTAGCGGAACGGTTGGAAGCGGGCTTGCTGCGCCACCTGAACGGCCCCGATGCAGGAGAACGGCAGGGGGACCTGGCGCGTGAACCAGCACGAGTATCCCAGCTTTTTCCCGGCAGCGCATTGCTGCTGGAGCTGCGTCAAGCCGTCCACAGACTCGGTGAACTGATAGGAAGAGATACGGCGAAACTCGCAATCGCCGAATTCCTGGCAGCGAAGCTCGATTTGATCGATGCTCTCGCGCTGTGCGGCGGCGACCGTGGCGGCACGCTGCTCGCCAAAATCGAAGATCAACCGCGATAGCGGCGTATCGGTCGTGGCATCCAAATGGGCCGAGCTGTAGCCGGTGGTACCATGGCCGAGCTGTCCCCCCTCGAGTACGGCGACGCTTCGCCCACCCCGCGCCAGATGCCACGCGGCGGTCAGTCCCGTAATCCCGCCGCCGATAACCGCCACGTCCACACGGAGCGCCTCTTCGAGCGCCGGGTAATGTGCGCTGTCGCTGCCCGACGTTTCTTGCCAATAGGACGTATGCGCAGTGGCCTGCATGACTGCCTCTGGGGTTGTTCCACGTTCAAAGGCCAGCAAACCATGCGCCGGTTACCTCGCTTTTTCAATCGATTACGACAACATGTCAGGCCCACATTTTGCGCAGGTGGTGAGGTGGCGGCACTCCGTTTGCAACTTGATGCGGAGGAGACAAAAATGGCTGTAACCCAATCGATGGAACGCCCCGTGAGAGCGGCCACATTCCAAAACGTGGCTGAAGCAAGGCAAGTGGTGGACGCTTTGCGAAGCGCTGGCTTTTCGAACGCAGAGATCACCGTGGTCTGTTCGGACGAGACGAAGGAAAAGTACTTCCGCCAGTTCGAACATCAGCAGCCCGCCGGCGCAAACACTCCCCTGGCGGCCACGGTCGGCGGCACCATTGGGGCCACCCTGTTTGGCTTAACGACGGTCGGAATCGGGATCGCAACGGGGGGTGTGTCCTTGCTCGTGGCTGGGGGCTGGGGCGCTTGGACGGGTGGCGTTGTGGGGGGATTCGTCGGCGCCATGATGACCCGCGGCATTGAAAAAGAGGCGGCCGATTACTACGACCAGGCGCTCCTAAGGGGCGAAATCCTCGTCGCTGTTGAGACTGCCACGCCCGATGCGAGGCGCCTGGCACAGGCTGACGGAATCTTGCAATCCACCGGGGCTAACCCAGTTTCCCTTTCCGAAGGATGAGCCCAGCGGCATGAGACGCGATAGCGATCGAATAGATCCCCCGAAGAGATCTCAACCGGCTCCCGACAATTCGTCGTCGGCCCAGGCTTGGCCGGCCCACGAGGAGCATGTAGCCACACCAGTCCAGATCGAGGCTCGGAAGCTTTTGGAGCAAGCCGGTTCGCCCGAACTGGCCAAGCATGCGGTGGATTCCGCCGCTCCGAGGCCGGCGCAGGGATCGCCCCAAGACGAATTTGCAAGGCGACTGGGTTTCGGCTCGTACCTTTCCTTGTTTGAAGACTCGGCACTGCTTGTCTCCGAGTCGCACAAACAGTGGTTTGCAACCGCGGTCGCGCGCGACGAGTGGATTCTCTGGAACGATGCGGATTTACAAGTGGTTGGCCGCTTTCCCGCCCGTGAAGCCGCGGAACGTGCCATCCCTTCATCCTCCGGCTCGTTGTAATCCAACCGGCGGGAAGGAATAGGGCATCGCCTGTCGGTCGGCGAATGTCGCGGTTAACTGCCGAACTGTCGCATCGCGCGGCGGCCAAACTGTCTCTCCCTATCAGATCGGACGCTAAACAAGGGCGGCTTAGCCCCCGCTGGCCCCGTAAACGCCAGCCGATTTCGCCGCTGCGCCTTGGGAACAAAAAATGCGGCCCCGCCCATCATGGTGAGACTGCGTAGTCTCTACGTTCAACTTGGTGTCTATGGAGAAACAGCATGTTCCAGAAATTTGCGATCGGATTCGTGGTGGTCTTCGCCTTGGCTGCCCTGGTGTGCGGCACCGCCGTCGCGGCGGACAAGACGCATGAAGGAACGGTGGTCTCTGCGGCGGCTGGAAAACTGGTCATGGTGGACAAGGACGGCAAGAACGAGCACACCCACATGGTGGGCACGACGGCCAAGGTGACGCTCGACGGCAAGGCGGCAAAACTGGAGGATCTGAAGAAAGGGGACACGGTAAAGGTCACTGCGGATGAAGGTGGAAAGGTCTCCACCATCGCCGCGACCAGAGGCAAGTAGCCCGAAGGCGACGTCATTGGAGCCGGGCTGCGATGCAGCCCGACTCTTTTCTGCCCCGCGCTTATTGAGGACCTTGCATGGCCACCCGTCGTTCGCCCGGTGATTCGAATCGCGGCTCGCGAACCAAGGTTCGCTACGCCGTCGTCGGTCTGGGGTACATCGCCCAATCCGCCGTATTGCCCGCGTTTGCTCACACAAAACGGTGCATGCTGTCGGCACTGATTTCCGAGGACGCAGTCAAGCTCGACCACTTATCGCGCCAATATGGCGTGGAGCATCAGTTTTCCGATTACGACTCAGCGCTCTTGAGCGGCACATTTGACGCGATTTATATCGCCCTGCCCAACCATTTGCACTGTGAGTACACGGTTCGCGCCGCGGAAGCGGGGATCCATATCCTCTGCGAAAAACCGATGGCAATTACGGTGTCTGAGTGCGAGAAGATGCTCCACGCTGCCGAGACCGCCGGCGTGAAGCTGATGATTGCTTATCGTCTGCATTTTGAGGAAGCCAATCTGCGAGCGGTGAAAATTGCCGCGGAGGGGACGCTTGGCGAGGTGCGGGCCATGCAGTCGGTATTCGCAATCGACGTCGTTCCCGGGAACATCCGATTGGAGAAGGAACTGGGAGGCGGGAGCCTCTACGACGTGGGGATCTATTGCATCAATGCAGCCCGATACCTGTTTCGCGGCGAGCCCATCGAAGTGGTCGCGTTCACCGGCAACAACGGCGATCCCCGCTTTGAAGAGACCGACGAAATGACCGGGGCGATGCTCCGCTTCCCCGAAGATCGGTTGGCCATCCTCCTTTCCAGTTTCGGAGCTCAGGAGCTTAGCGAATTTCGGATCATCGGCACCAAGGGAAACCTGCGGGTCGAGCCGGCATTTGACTACGCGGGCAATTTGACGCATCACCTGACGCTGGACGGCAAAACGACCAGGAAGAGGTTCGCCAAGCGCGATCAGTTTGCGCCGCAGCTCACCTATTTTGCCCGCTGTATTCAAAATGGCGAGGAACCAGAGCCCAACGGCCACGAAGGACTGCTCGATGTGAGGATCATCGAGGCCTTGTACGCGTCAGCCGCCAGCGGGAGCGCAGTCAAGCTGGAGCCTCGCAACAAGCCCAATCGCCCGTCGCTGGGCCAGGAAGAGCAAGCGCCTCCCGTACGAGAAAAGCCCGAGCTTATTCATGCCGCTCCCCCTCAGCCCGAATAGATTCGGTGGGAGGGATTCGTCGGCGGCACGATGTTTGCCGGCTCTACGTTCCACACACGGCGCCTCGCCGATGTCACATTCGTAAAATCCTCTTGCTGGGAGATCAATCCATGAAGGCGATGAAGAACATGAACGACTTGCTCGTCCATGAACTGAAGGATTTGTATAGCGCCGAAAAGCAACTCATCAAGGCCCTGCCGAAAATGATCAAGGCGGCCGATAATGAAGAGCTGCGCTCGGCGCTCGAGAACCACATGGGCGAAACCGAAGAGCACGTGTCGCGGCTGGAGTCGATCTTGTCCGAACTCGAAATCCCCACGCGGGGCGCGAAGTGCCAGGCGATGGAGGGGCTAATCGAGGAAGGAAAGTCGATCCTCGAAGACGAGATGGAGGACGAGGTTCGCGACGCGGCAATCATTTGCGCCGCTCAGCGCGTGGAACATTACGAGATCGCGGCTTACGGCTGCGCGCGGACGTTTGCCCAGCAACTAGGCTACGACGACGCGGCCCAGTTGCTCCAGCAGACGCTCGACGAGGAAAGGGCGGCCGACGAAAAACTGACGCAGATTGCCATGGGGCGCGTGAATATGGCGGTGCAGACCTAGCCGCGCGAACCATCCGGACATCGGCAGTGCCGGGCTGAATTTGCAGGATCCATCGGCGCTGGGCTGCTTGAGACAACTCGTCTCGGGCAGTCCGTGCTCGGTTCCCTGCGAATGCGCCGCCGCTTACTACTCGCCGATGATCTTCACCAGGACTCGCTTCGGCCGCCGTCCGTCGAACTCGCCGTAGAAAATCTGCTCCCACGGCCCGAAGTCGAGCTTCCCGCCGCTGACGGCGACAACGACTTCCCGCCCCATGATCTGCCGCTTCAGGTGCGCATCGGCATTGTCCTCGCCAGTCCGATTATGAGCGTACCGCTGCGGCGACGGATCGAACGGCGCGAGACCTTCGAGCCATTTCTTATAATCCTCGTGCAGCCCCCGCTCGTCGTCGTTGATGAACACGCTGGCGGTGATGTGCATGGCATTGACCAGGCATAATCCTTCGCGAATGTCGCTGGCTGCGACGGCGTCTTCGACTTGCGGCGTGATGTTCACGAAGGCCATGCGAGCGGGGAGGTTGAAAGTCAGCTCGGTGCGGTGGGATTTCATGGCGATGGACCGCGTCTAACCAAGGTCCTTGATGACTTTCCCCTCGCTTAGCTTCCGCGGCAGTTTCTGAAACTCGTCGTGATAGGTCTGCGACGGATCAATGCCGAGGTGGGAGAGGATCGTGGCGGAAAGATCGGCGGGGGAGACGGGTTTGTCGATGACATAGCCGCCGTTGTCGTTCGTCGCGCCGTAGACCTGGCCGCCGCGAATGCCGCCGCCGGCCAAAAGCGCGGTAAAGGCGTGCGGCCAGTGGTCGCGGCCGGTCTTTTGCGTGTTGGCGCTTTGCGAAAATTGCCCCATCCGCGGCGTGCGGCCGAACTCCCCCAGGGCCACGACGAGCGTGGATTCGAGCAGGCCCCGCTCACCCAAATCTGAAACAAATGCGGAAAACGCCCGGTCAAACAGCGGGCAGAGCAGGTCCTTGAGCTTCGGGAAATTGTTCTGGTGCGTGTCCCAGCAGGTGTTGACCCCGTCGATGTGCGTCTCGTCCTGCCAGTTGACCGTGACCAGCGGCACTCCCGCCTCGACGAGTCGCCGCGCCATCAAGAGCGACTGGCCGACGGTCGTCTGTCCATACCGCTCGCGAGTCTGCTGCGTTTCGCGCTTCAGGTCGAGCACCTCGCCAGCCCGATTCTCCAGCAGCGACCAGGCCCTTGAGCGGTTCGCGTCGAGCATCGAAAGCGCTTCCCCGATGCCGGCCCGGCCGTCGTCGCCCAGATCGATGCTCCGCAAAAGTCCGCGCCGCTCGTGCAACCGCTGCATCGGCAGATCGGGATGCAGTGCTAGCCCGGTGATTTCGTAGTCCGCCCTGCCGACGTCGCCATTGACTAGCAGCGCGTTATAAAGCTCCCCCATTCTCGCCCCGGTTTGCCCGGCGATCCGCTTGGCCTGCCCGGGGAACTGCAAATACCACGGCAGCACGACCGACGGCGCAAGGCCGCTGGCGGAGGAGCCGTACCGCATCACGAGGCTCGACAAGCTCGGCCAATCCTCGCGGCTGGCCTGGTCGGTGGTCGGTGCTTGAAAGTACTCGCGCCCGGTGAAGACCTCGCTGCACGCCGGACCGTGGACGTTCATCCGGTGGGTCATCGACCTCACCAGGCAGACCTTGTCCATGATCTGCGCCAGCCGCGGCAGGTGCTCGCAGATCGCAGTGCCGGGGACGTTGGTCGCGACCGGTTTGAACTCGCCGCGAATCTCCGGCGGGGCCGCGGGCTTCATGTCCCACAGATCGACCTGGCTGGGCCCGCCGAAGAGGAACAGGAAGACGCACGATTTGGCCCGCTCGCGAGCAGCGGGCTGGTGGGCGCGGAGGGACTCAAGCTGGCCCGCCGACAGTCCGAGCAGGCTCAGACCGCCAATGTGCAACAGCTCGCGGCGGCCGAGCGCCTTTGTACCTCGCAGTGTGGTTAGCACTGGGACCATCTGCGAGCCTCGCTCTAGTCCGATGCTAGCTGACATTTCCCAGAATCGCGGTTAAATCCCGCGAACCATGAACAATGCGGTAAACCCATACCTTGTCGCCAATGATGCGGAAGCAAACCAAGTAATCGCCAAACGACTTCAGGCGCCAAAATCGCAATCCCGTCTCCGACCCATCGGCAAAGTCATACCGTTGACCAATTTCGGCTTGTGCTTCCAGTTGATCAAAGACCTCTTCCAGTGCCTCATGAAATCGCTGCGTCGCTTGAACGCTGACGCCTTCCAGATACTGGGCAATCTGACCGATGTCATGCTGCGCCTCCTTCAGCAGCAACACTTCTCGCTTCACGTCGATCGCTCCCGCGCTCTGGCCATCGACGCCTGCTTCTTTTCCTCGAGCCATTGGCGCGTGTAGCGCACTGGCTCGCCCGACTCGATCCCTTCGCGGATCATCGCATCCAGTTTTTCGCGCGCGGCCTGCAACTGCGCCTGCCGGATCAGGTCGCATACCGCTTCCGCGGGCGTGTCATACCTGCCGCTGGCGACCTGGGCATCAATAAACTCACGCTCGCTACCTGAGATGGAAACAGTCAAGTCGTCCATTTTGTCTCTCCCTCCCCCCAATTATACAACTACTTCAGCTCATGCTCCGCCGGCCTGACCCCCTTCTGGTAGCCGCCGAAGCTGAACTTCGTCGGTTCGTACTTGCCGACCAGCTCCACGTTCGACTTCTCCGCAATCTGGTCTTCCATTCCCAGCGCCCAGTAGCAGGCGTTGACCAGCATCCGCCTCGTCCCTTCGTAGAGCAGGTCCTGTGAGGCACCCATCGTCGTCGTGAAGATGCGGGCCGTCTTCCCGGAGGAGCCCTTGTACGTCTTCGTCCACGCCACCGGCATCATCGGCTCGTTCTTCTTGGCCCGCTCCCCGGATGCCGGCGGATCGTCGAACTTCATCCCCGCCACGACTTGCCCCAGCACGAGCGGACGGCTGTCGCCTGGGAGGGGCAGATTCACGGTGTACACGTCGGTCGGGCCAAAAATGTCGCCGTCCTTAATGCCGCGGAGGATGGGGTGTTTTTCCTGACCCTGGGCGATGATGCCGCGGGTCGCTTCCGAGCCGTGAGCGCCGTGATGAGCGACCCACGTTTCGCCGAGGACCTGCTTGCCAAAACCCCCTTCATAGCCGGGGGTCTTGCTCTGCCAGTGATACTTGGCGTAGGTCTTGCTGGACTGGTTGAAGGCGTGGGTGCTGGTCCGCATGGCGACGATCGGCCGCCCCGACTCGATGTAAAGGGCCAGGTGCTTCATCTGCTCGTCGGGCAGGTCGCGGAACCGCAGCCCCAGCACCACCAGGTCGGCATTGTCCACCGCCTCCAGCCCCGGGATGTTTTTCTGGTAATCCGGCTTGATCGTCCCGTCGGCCGGATCGATCGGAAACAGGACCGTGCATTTGAAGCCGTGATGCCGGGCCAGGATCTTGCCAAGTTGCGGCAGCGCTTCTTCCGAGCGATATTCATCGTCGCCGGCGACGAGCACGATATGCTTCCCCTTGCCGGGGCCGTCGGCACCGTCGTAAACCACTTGCCCGCTCGCCGGAGGCGCGGACAGCGAAAGGACCACGAGCGGCATACACCACGCCAGAAAATGGAGTCGATTCATCGTTGTAGTATGCTTGTGCGTTGCTTGATGTCTTAACTGCGTCATCCGCGTTCTCCGCGATATCCGCGGTTCGTTTCACCGCGGATCACGCGGAGAACGCGGATCAGGAACTATTTGGCTGAAGACTTTCTGGAACTCACCTTCTCCGCCGTCGGAAAATCGTCCGGAATCTTCGTCGTCACCTTCCCCGTCGCGGCCCATTCGGCCCCGCGCTGCAAGGTGGTGATGAAGCCGACGCACTCCTGCGAGTCGATGCCGTGCCCCATCGGAGTGTGAAACACCCGCCCTTTGCCGTACTCGACCGTGAAGATCATCGGCTCGTGCCGCCCCGAGCCCCCTTTTTCCTTAGCCGCAAAGGCCGTCGCCAGCACGTGCATGTTCTCCGCCGGCCCGCGCAACAGGTCGTACAACTCGTCGTTGGCGTGCAGCCACTCGCGGGGCATTCCCTTGGTCACCGGGTGCTCCGCGTCGCGGACGATGATGGTAAACGGATGCTGCGGGCCGTGATGCCCGCCGCCGCCGGGGGACTCGTCGCGGACAAGCTTTCCTTCGGCATCAAGGTAGACATACGGCCCGCTCTTCTCGTTCCGGCCGCCCCAGCCCCCCAGGCCGATCATCTCGTTGTACTCCTTCCAATTGCCGAAGGAGTTGTTGGCCGCGTGGACGACGACGAAGCCGCCGCCGCCGGCGACGTACTTCACGAACGCTTCCTGCGTCTCCTTGGGCCAGTCGGCCCCGTTGTAGTTGGAGACTACGACGTCGTACTTGCTGAATTCGGGCTTGAAATCGGGGTCGGTCCCCTCCTTGGCGGTCGTCGCCACATCTACCGTAAACAACTTCGTCTCCTCCAGGTACCGCTTCATCATCTGGGTCGTCTGGGGCCAGACGGCGTGGTTGTTCTGCCCATCGACAATCACGGCCTTGAGGGGCTCGGCACCGATGGCGGCGGAGGCTATGGCAAACATGGCAAAACAGGCCAAAAGGCGAAGCATGGCAAGCGACCTTGAATTGTGGCGATAGCGAAACCCGGCACGTAGTGTAACCGGGCGGCCCGAGGGATTGAAGCAAGTCCCCGTCCCTGTGGGAGAGCGTGGCTGCAGGCGGGGCGCAGGTTGACATGCGTCCTGCGGCCGGCCGCTCGGATTGCCGGCTCACGGGTCCCCAAGCGATCCTCCGGGCAATAGCGCGTATGCGCGGCGGCTGAATACCGACTTGCGCTCCGCAGCGTCTGGTGGCGATGCGCGCAACTGCCTGGAAGGACTCATCTTCGGCAAAAGGCCAGCGTCTACCAACCGTCCTAACTCGAGACAGACGTGCTGTCCAATATAGCGCGTTTGCGCGGGCATGATCGCGCGTTTGTTCTGCCGTTATAGCGCGTTTGCGCACTGGCGGCTGGGTATTGCTAGTCCACACAACCCGATTTTCAAAGAACGACCACCGCGCAGCACCGACCGGCGGCCGCGGCAAACTGCGGGCCGGAAAGCTCTGGGCGAATATGGCATATTGTACACTTACCAAACGGGTGGTCAAGCAGCTCGTGGATGCCGGCGGCTTCCCCCCGATCGTTGGGCTTGCTCCATCATCGGTCACCGGACGATTTCGCAGTTCGGCATCGCTTGGCGTAGTGCTTTCACGCCAGCGTCCGTCGCCTGCGTGTCGCGCAGGTCGATGACTTCTACGCCGTTCAACTCCTGCAGGTCGGTCAGAAATCGATCCGTGATTTGCGACTCGGACAAGTCGATCAGCTTCAATCGCCGCTCACCGTTGAGCGCTGCCAGTCGCTTCACCACACGCGGCCAGATTATCGCCAATTGGGGGTTCTTGTCGAATCGTATACTGGACAAGTCAGCGACCTCCCCGTCAATCCTGCATGACGGCAACGCGTCGCGCAGTCGCAACATGGCTTGTCCGGTTATGCTCGTTCCCCATATGCTCAGCTCCGCAAGCGATTTATGCGAGCTAAGTTCCTCAACTACTGCGTCATCGACTCGAGTGCCATCAATGTAAAGACACTGGATGTCGCGGTTGTGCAATAGGCTGTTCACTCCCTCAGAGGTCACTCGCGTCGATTGCAGACTCACGGCTCTCAATCGCTTCAATTTGGTGAGCGAATCGATCGCCCGATCGCCGACGTCCGTGTTTTGAAGCATCAGCGACTCGAGTTGCTCCATGTCTTCGATGTGGCGCAGCCCTTGATCGGTGATCCGCGCCCCGCTCAGTCCCAGGTGCTCCAGTTGCCGCATGTCGCGGAGGTGAGCCAGCCCCATGTCGGTGATCCGTGTCTCCCCCAGTTCCAAAGTTTCCAGTCGCCGCAGGTGGCGGATGTGAGCCAGTCCATTGTCGCTGACTTGCGTCCCGTTGAGTCCCAAATTCTTTGTCGTGCGCAGTTTTCCGATCAGGCGTAAATCGTTATCGCTGACCGCGGTCTCGTTGAGTTTCACCCAAACGACATCTCGAAAGTATTCGTCGCCGATGCTTTGCCGCAGCCAGCGCCAGCCGGGTGGCTGAGCGGTAACCGTTCACACCCTGGCGTAAAAAATTGGTCTTCGCGCAGCGAGGAAAATCGGCGACACCTTGGGCATGTCGTCGCCGCCGATCACGCCGGAGCAGTTGGCCGCCTTGCCGCCTGAGTTGCGGGCGGTGGTCCAG
>DATKDU010000159.1:0-3616 GCA_035512595.1 Pirellulaceae bacterium | reverse complement strand
CCTTGAGAAATGTCCCCTGGTCCGCGAGGCCATGACTGGTGAACGCGATCTTGACGCCAGCCCGATCGAGTCTCGCTGCGTTTTCCGGCGCGATGTCCCAATGCATCAGATCTTTCAAATCGACGTTCAACGCAGTTTCGGCTGATGCCACGTTGGGCGGCTTGGGGAAATTGAGAGGAAGGATGATCGAGCGACCTGTCGCAACGATCGCCTCCAGCCGCTTGTATTCATGCCCCGAACCACGAACCGCAACATTCAAGGAGAATCCGCGAGCGTATTGATCGGCGCGCAGAACAAACAACTCGTTGGAGGCGTCCGCGATCAACAGATGATTGCTGTCTGGATAAGCCTGTAATGCTTCGAGTGCATCGTTTCGTTCGGGACGCGGCAGCGTCGAATTCGCGTGGTACGCAGCCCAGGCATCGCCGTACCAGTCAGCATCGAGCATGGCTTGACGAGCCAGTGCCACGGCTCCCATCGGCGAGTTCGGATAACTCTCACGGCCGCGCCCGGGCGATACCGTCAGCCGAAGATGGAGCGCGACGCTGTCGCGAACGATCGCTGCGCGATTCGAATCGTCTCCCGTCAGGACCAGCGAACTGGTGCCCTTGATGATGCCGTTGGACGGCGCAACAAGCCGCGCCGTTACACCTTGATTGCGAAGCTTTTGATTCAAACTCGAGTCCGCATTATAGTGGTCCGCGACCGAGACTTGTGGCGTGACCAGCGAGTTCCAATACGGCGCGCCTGACCTCGCCGCGGTGGAGCTAATCGATGTTTCACCGTAACCATCGATGAAACCGGCATAGATCGTCTTACCTTCGAGATTCCAAACGCGGGCGTCGGCAGGGGCCTTAATGTCGCCGACCGCCTCGATCACTCCGTCTCGCACGACGACTGTTCCCTGTTCGACGATTCGACCGGGTGCGACAACAATACGAGCGCCGGTCAATGCATGGACCCGTGGCGTGTTTTGCCGCAGCCCGTCCACGGGCACCGTTATGGGAGGAGCCGCGTGAGACTTCAACAACGCAACGCAAAGAATCGCCGGGACGGCGTACCAGGAAACTCGGCAGAGCGACATGAACAGATTCTCCACAGGTGCAAGCTCAAGGTGGATTTCCGCCGAGGGAGCGGGAACCGTGCCCCTATGTTAACATGGGCAAAGCTGACTTACAGCCAGCGGCAGCCGTCCCGCATGGCAAACGTGAAAAGTCAACGTGAATATTGATTACATTAATAATATTCCGCGTCAGCGCTCTCGATAAATCAACACCTGGGCTAAAGAGGGGAACGGGATGCAACGCAAATCCAACCGCCGTCGATTTCTCTCGACAACCGGAAAGGCTGCTGCCGGATTGCTGCTCCTTCCTTCGGCCCGCACCGCTTTTGGCTACCGAGCGAACGAGCGGCTGAATCTGGCCGTGGTCGGAATGGCGGGCTACGGAGCCTACCACGGCTTCGCCGCGGGCATTCACTCTTTCGACGATGTCGGCTACACGGTTTCCTGCGATGTGGATCGGCGAAAGATCCAGCGCGTGTACGATCTGTGGAAACAGCGCGCCGCCGAGTGGCCGCAATCCGACAAGCCGCACGAGCGGCAGGCCGCTGCCGACCATTACGCCCCGCTGGCCGCAAAGCATCCGCCGCTTTACCCCGATTTCCGCCGCATGCTCGATGAGGCCGGCGATCAGATCGACGCGGTCGTCGTGGCCACGCCGGATCACACGCACGCGGTGATTGCCGCCGCGGCCCTGCAAGCCGGCAAGCCGGTGTTTTGCGAGAAGCCGCTGACTATCAGTGCCCACGAAGCCCGAGCTCTGCACCGGCTGGCGAAAGAGACAAAGCTGCCCACGCAGATGAACAATCACGGCGCTTCGGGGCCGGCCTTCCGCCGCGGCGTCGAGATCATTCGCGATGGGGTGCTCGGCGACGTCGAGCAGGTTCACGTCTTCTTCAGCCGAGGCGGTCGCGATTTCCAACAGCCGCCTCAGGGCAGTCTGCCAGTCCCCAAGGAGCTGGATTGGAACTTGTGGCTGGCGCAAGCGGCTTGGCGGGACTATCACCCGGACTGGATCAACCGGATTGCCTGGCGCGACACCAGCATCGGCGAGCTGGGCAACTTCGGCCCCCACGCCGCCAACATGGCGTTTATGGCATTGAATGTGAAAGACCTGTGGGAGCCCGGCTCGCAGCGCAAGCCGATTCGCGTCGAGTCCGAGGCATCGAGCGTCAACCATTTGTCGTATCCTCGCTGGGAGCGCATCCGCTGGCATGTTCCGATGCGCGGCAGCATGCCGCCGGTCACCTTCACCTGGCATCATGGGCACAAGCCGGATTACGCTCCCGGCAGCCGCAACATGCTGGGCGAGCTGCTGCTCGACCACGGAGCTGCCAAGGAGGATCTGGAGACGCTGCTTCCCGACGCCGGCTGCCTGATCGTCGGCTCGAAAGGCCTTTTGGCGACCACCAGCCACAACACGAAATTCCTGCTGCTGCCAAAGGCGAGATTCGACCACGTCGAGCAACAACGGCCGCAGTCGCTGCCGCTTTCGCCGGGACATTACCACGAGTGGATTGAAGCCTGTCGCGGCGGTGCCGAGCCGATTTCCAACTTCGAGTATGCCGCACCGTTCGCCGAGTTCCTGACGGTGGGCAGCCTTTCGACGCGGTTTCCCGGCGAAGCGATCGACTTCGATCCGGCCACCGGCGAGATTACGAATCACCCGCGTGCGGCCGAGTTTCTCCAATACGATTACCGCGACGGCTGGATAATTTGAGTTCCGCTAACTCGATAGCATCCCATAAAAAAACAGCGCCATGAAAAACAAAGCAAAACTAAACCGCCGCCAGTTCCTGAGCGGGGCGGCAGCGGGCTTGACGATCCTGCCCTCGGCACGGCTGGTGCGGGCGTGTGAGGCGAAAGAGCGGCTGCACTTGGCGGTGTTCGGCACCATGTACAATGCGACGCACATGCTCGCCGCCCCGCATCTCTACAACGCGCCGATCGTCGCGCTCTGCGATCCCGATCAGCGGCATATCGCCAAGGCGCTGAAAAGTTGGGACGATCTGGCCGCCCGTCTCGACGCCGCACCGCGACCGGAGGACCGAGCGTGGGCTGAAAAATATCGGCGGATGGCCCAAGGGGAAGGCATCAAGGTCTATGCCGACGTTCGGCGGATGCTGGACGAGATGTCCGATTCGATCGACGCGCTGGTCGTCTCGCATTACGATCATCTGCATGGCGTGACTTGCGGATCGGCGCTGCGGGCGGGCAAGCCGGTCTGCACCGAACGGCCGCTGGGCCTGAACATCTCCGACGCCCGCGCCCTGCGCCGCTTGGCGGCCGAAACGAAGCTCCCGGTCACCTACCGCAGCCCCGGCACCGCAACGGGGCAGTTCCGCCGGGCGATGGAGCTGGTCGAGGACGGCGCGATCGGCCAGGTGCGCGAGGTCCACGTCTGGTTCAAACGCGGCGGGCCGGATCGCGGCTCGCTCCCCATGGGCGCTTCACCCATACCCAAAGAGCTGAACTGGGACGCGTGGCTGGGGCCGCTGCCTGACCGCGAGTACCACCCCGACTGGATGGCCTACGCGCACTGGCGTGAAACGTGCA
>DATKDU010000158.1:0-23621 GCA_035512595.1 Pirellulaceae bacterium | reverse complement strand
CGGATCTCCCCATCGCGGTGATGGATGCTGACCCCGAGCGTCTCACGGATGGCGCGCAGGTGCTGGTCGCGCGGCCCAAACAGCGAAAGGATCCGCTGCGGGTCGGCCAGCGATATTGTCGCTTCGGTCATTCCATTCCCGGCAGCAACCCGCCGCCGCACCTGGCCCTAGGGACAAGAACACCTGCAAGTATACCAGAGGCCGAATCCGGCTCACCAGCGGCACCGCCAGTTGCGGCGCAAGTGACTATGCTTCAATAGCTTATGGAAACAAGACTGGCCAGTCTGGGGGGACAGAACCATCACGACATGCGCCGTTGGTACAAGTCGTACAGCCCGAATAGCACCTCGCGCAGGTTGGTGGGATGTTGACGGCAGACCTCGCGAATGTCTTCCGTGGTGATGGTCTGGTCATCGGCCGCGAGGAGTTGTCGCACGATCTGCTCGGCCAGTTCAACGGTCGGTTTGGTCTGGAATAGGGTGGCCAGCCCGCACGGCCGGTGAGCCGTGAGCAGCAGGCCAGCGCCGGTCTTTCGGCAGGCACGCTTCAGGTTCCGCCGGTTCCACCAGGAAAGCTGCTCGTAGCCATCGACGACGACCTGCGTCTGGCTGGTCCACGAGCCCGCGACGGGCGGCGAGGAGCCGGGAGCCGGTCCGCTGCGGAATACCAAGTGAACGACGTCGCGTCCCTGCCGGGCAAGTTCCGGCATGAGTGCCGCCAGCAGCGTCGATTTTCCCGATCCGTGGGGACCGAGGATCTGGCCCCACCACTGGGCCTGGGCCAATGCGGAGACGATGGACTCCGCTGACTGACCCGCGGGAAACAGAAACGCCAGCGCACCGGGGCGAGTGAAGCGGGTGGCAAAGGGGTTGGAGTGCATGGGGGTCAAATGCAGAGGGGAGCGTGCAGAGGGCAGGGACTCAGTAATTCCAAGTACTCGAGGTATGCACGCGTCGTTCACCACCGACCCTGGTCGGTGGAACCGTGATTGAACGGCTAGACGGCGACCGACTCCAAAATAGTCCTCTTTTCCCGCTCCCGCGAAGCGGCGGGAGCGGGAATGGGACCGGGAATGGGGGATGAAGGTGCGTCGCTCTAGCCTCGCATTCGCATTCCCACCGACCAGGGTCGGTGGAGTGCGGACTGGGAGCTACCGGCATTCGTCACTCTGCACTCTCCCCTGGCACGGCTCCCAAGATAAACGGCACTTCCTGCACGAGTTCCCGCCCGCGGCGCAAAAAGAGCCGCACGCGCACGCACCACCGGACGGAGAAAAGCTGCCCCGCGTAACTTAGCGGGCTGCTGGGAAGCTGGGACGTAAATCGCCGCAGCGACCGCAGGTCTCCCTGCTCGGCGTCAGACGGCACGCGGCGCTCAAAGAAATGCACCCCCAGGTCCTCGTCCCCTTTGCCTTCGGTATACCACAGCACCGACGCCTCGACCGCCTGGATTTCGTCCGCCGCCACGGCATCGAACTGATACTCGGCGATCAGCTCGTCGCCGGCGGAAAAGACGCGCTGGGGACCAACCAGGCAGAGGCTGATCAGCGGTTCCATCAGGATCATGCGGACACCCCGGCCGGAGCAGAACGCCGCGCTGCCAGAGGCCGGACCGGTGCGCCGGCCGTGTGGGGGGCCGGCACTGCCGACGACGGCTCCGCAATCCGCATCGTCGCGTCCCCCGGGTAGACGATGATCGGAAAACGCCGCTCGAACTGCGGCCAGTACTCAAGCACGCCCCGCACCACCAGCCACCAATGAACCGCATTGTGCTCCGACTGGAAC
The DNA here is from genome assembly GCA_035512595.1 of Pirellulaceae bacterium. GTDB lineage: Bacteria > Planctomycetota > Planctomycetia > Pirellulales > Pirellulaceae > DATKDU01. Next base: position 21,837 of record DATKDU010000158.1, on the reverse strand, counting down.
GAGTGCATCGCCCGCGGTGGAATCGCCAGGTCGCAGTCGGCGCGGAACGGCATTCCCGGCTCGATCTGAAAATCGGACTGCTCGTGCAGCCGCTGCTCGAAGGTCGTTCGCGCTTCGCGGCGAATGTCGGTCCCCTGGTGATAAGTCACCTCCTCCTCGCACACCAGCCACAGCGACAGCGACTTGACGCCGATGTGCCCGCTTTGCGAGAGGTGGAGGCGGTAAGTCTTGCCCGGCAACAGCGGATGGCTGCAGATCTCCAGCGCGGTCGGTCCCATGCCGGCATCGATCCAGATCTGACGCAGGACAAAGTAGATGCTGCCTCCGCCGATGGCGAGAAATGGAATCAGGACCGACGCCAGAAATGCGTTCAGCTCCCCCGCCAGCCAACCCCGGATCGCCACGACCAAAAGGACGCAGGCCACCGCATTCCAGAGCAGCGAAAAAAAGGTCATCGCCAGCAGTCGCCAGCCCGCCTTGTTAGTCGCCGGCAAGCGATACGCCAGCTCCGTCCCCGGGCTATTGGTCAGCCCTTCGTGCCAGGGAAGGGTGGGAAAGTCCTTGGGCTGCGGCACCGCTTCGCGCACCAGATCGAGATTGTTGGCCCGCCGCGCCATCGCGCTTCGCCGCTCGGCCGAGAAGCTCAGGCGCAGTGCCGTCCGCAGCACGCCGACTCCCCCCATGATCGCCAGCGACGAAAGGACCAGCACCATGCACCAGAAGCCGACGCCGACGGCATACCAGGCCGATGCCGGCTGCATGACGTGGGCGGTGACGAGTGCCGCGAGGGCTCCCACCCCCAGCAGGAAGATGGCGCCGTGAAACACCGCCTCGCCGACGCTGCCGACGAGGTTGGAGCCGGTCCGGCGATCCCCCCGCTTTTTTTCCAGCCAACGAATGAGACGGGGCAAACGAGATTACTCCATTCCGGGCGCACAGATCCGGCCGAGGCGCATTGCCCGGATGCCGAGCGCGGCGATGCTGTTTATCATACGAATTCCTCCGGAAGTTGACAAACCGACTAGCGAGGGAGAGGATCCCACCACAAACGGCCGCCAGGGTGGCAGATTACTGCACCGGGCCGATCGAGGAGTTTTCGATGAGAATTTCCGCCAAACGGTCTGTTTTCCTCGGGTTGCTGGCGGTGGCATGGTTGCTGGCCGATGGTCCCCTATCCGCCGGCGATTGGCCGCAAATCCTCGGTCCCGACCGCAACGGCAAGGCGGACGGGGAAACGCTCCCCAGCCGCCTCGACCCGGCCCAGCTCAAGCCCCAGTGGATCTATAAGCTCGGCGGCGGCTATGCCGGGCCGGTGGTCGTCGGCCAGAAGGTGATCGTCTTCCACCGCGTGGACGACAGCGAAGTCGTCGATGCGGTCGATGCGGCCACCGGCAAGCGCATCTGGCGGGCTCCCAGTCCCGCCAGCTACCGGGGAGGCTACGATCCGCACGGCGACCGCGGCCCCCGCTGCGTCCCGGTCGTATGGCAGAAGTCGGTCTTCGCCTACGGAGCGGCCGGCGAGCTGGCCTGCGTCGCGCTCGATAGCGGCAAGATCCTCTGGCGGCGCGAGTTGGCGGCCGACTACGACGCCGACGAGGGCTACTTCGGAGCGGGCAGCACGCCGATCCTGGCCGGCGGCAAATTGCTGGTCAACGTCGGCGGCAAGACGGCCGGCCTCGTGGCCCTCGATCCGGTCACCGGCCAGACCCTCTGGCAGGCGACTAAAGAGGTGGCCAGCTATGCCTCGCCGACGCTGGCCAAGATCGCCGGCAAGGAGCAAGTGATCTTCCTCGCGCGGCTCAACTGCGTCGCCGTCGATCCGGCCAGCGGCAAAGCGACGACCCTCTTTCCCTTCGGCAAGACCGGGCCGACGGTGAACGCGGCGACGCCCCTGGTCATCGGCGACAAGCTGTTCGTCACCGCCAGCTACAACATCGGCGCCGAGCTGCGGCAGCTCACCGGCAGCGGCGCGAAGCAACTGTGGGCCAGCGACGACATCCTCAGCAGCCAGTACAACACGGCCGTGGAAGACCGCGGCTTCCTCTACGGCATTCACGGCCGCGAAGACAGCGGCCCCGCTTCGCTCCGCTGCGTGGAGTTGGCGACGGGCAAAGTGAAATGGTCGCAAGACGGATTTGGCGTCGCCCACCCGATTCTCGCCGGCGACAAGATCTTGCTCCTGGGCGTGAACGGTAATCTGACGCTCATTGCCGCCAATCCAAACAAGTACGAAGAGCTGGGCAAGCACGCTTTCAATCGCGGGACCATGCGGGCCCTGCCGGCCCTCTCAGGTGGCAAGCTCTTCGTCCGCACCAGCAGCCCACAGGGGGGCGAGCTGCTGTGCATCCCACTGGGACGTACGGGAAGGGTGCCGCCAAGAAACAAAAACCGGGGAGCATCTTTCGATGCTCCCCGGTTTGTTGATTCAATTGCCAGCGAGACGCAGACTACTCGTCTTTCTTCTCGACGGCTTCCTTGACAGCGTCAGCAGCATCTTTGGCGGCATCGGCCGCTTCCTTTGTCGCGTCATCCGCGGCTTCTTTGGCGGCGTCGGCGGCTTCTTTGGCGGCGTCGGTCGCTTCCTTCGTCGCGTCTTCCACGGCTTCCTTGGCGGCGTCACCGGCCTCCTTGGCGGCATCGGTCGCCGCGTCAGTCGCGTCCTTGGCGGCATCGGTCGCACTGTCGACCGCATCCGTCACGGCATCAGCCGTCGCATCGCCGGCTTCCTTGGCGGCGTCGGTGGTGGCATCGGTGGTGGCATCGGTGGTCGCGTCATCAACGGTCGTGTCCGTCGTCGGCTCACAACCCAACGCAAACAGGCCGACGGCGGCCATCGCCACGAGCACAAACAGCTTCTTCATCTGAGATTCCTTGTTCGGAATGTCGCCGGAGGGGGCGGTCTCCACCATGGATTCCTGCGGCACCGGCGGAGGCACTTTCGCTGGAAGAAGTGATCCCCGGAGGAACCGGTTTATTCCCTTCTCGGCAGCCACTTTCCAGTCTAATTGCCGATTTGCGTGCGCCAAATGAATCGCAAGTCGTTACTCCGCAAACAGTTGCGGCTATCTCTGGCCGGCCAGAAATTCCACCAAATCTCGCAATTCCGATTTGCTGAACCGTTTGATCAAGTCCTCGGGCATAGCCGACTTCCCCTCCTGGCGGGCCTCGATGTTCTCCTTGGCGATCGTCACGAGCATCCCTTCGGCGGTCATCAACTCGACCCGCTCGCCGTTTTCCAGCTTGACGATGCCGGTGTGCGCCTGGCCGTCGAAGTCGCAAGTCACCACCGTCTCAAACCCCTTGGTGAATCCGTAGTGCGCCAGCAAATCTAAGTCGAGTCATCTCCAGGTTCCCTGCGAGTGGTTGATTGACGCGCCAGCCGCGGCGCGGATGATTGATGGGTGGGACTTTCGTGGCGGGCAAATTCAACCGTCGTTTGTCGGCATTTCCTTGACAATGATCGGCGCGAGGCCCGCGGCGGCAATCCGCAGGCCAGTGCCGCGATCGTGAGGCGTCATGGCCGTTCGATGTTCCAAGTGTGGCGAAGAGCTGCTCGGGCCGGTCAACCGCTGCTGGAAATGCGGCCAGACCTTCGCCACGCTGCCGGATACGGGCGGAGTGCCGCCGGTGCGACGCGAGCCGTCGCCGGTCGCCGCGCCGGTGATTGCGGCTGCTGCGGCAGTCGCCCCGGCAGGGCTTGCCGCCGATGGCCCGGAAATCGAAGAGCCGGTACAAGCCGTGCCGGCGGATGGCGGGGCCGAATTGGCATCTACACTCTCAGCGCCGCGCGTGCGAACAGGTTCTCCTTTTTCGCCCGGTGCCGCGACGACGCTGGTGCAGCCCGGTCCGGTCCTCGGCGCTTCCCCGCTGCCCAGTCGCCCCAAGCCCCCGGCGACGCAGGATTTGATCCGCGACCAGGTGGCAGTCGCCGGTGCGATCGGCTCGCTGGTGCTGGGGGGCTTCGGCGTGGCCGTGGCGTGGATGCAGAATCCCTCGGCCATCATCGGCGGCGCGCTGATCGCCATCCTCGGCTTGGGGATGGGGATGTGGGGGCTGCACTCCAAGCGCCGCGGCTGGGCCCTGTTCGGCATGCTGATCTGCGTCTTCGCCATCTCGCTGGCCAGCTACAGCGGCGCGATGATGTTGTATCAGATGCAGCTTGAAGCGAAGGAGATGGAGGGGTTGATTGAGTAGTAAGATCGAACAGGAGACCCTCGGCGCGGACACGACTTCGGTCCCGACTTGGTGCGACGAAGATGGCTGAATCCACAATGCCCATCGAGGTCCACCCTGACGTGGCGATGTCCTTCGAGCAGCAGCGTGCGAAGGCTGAACTGATCGAGAAAGCGGAATCGGCCGCGGCGCGAAGTGCCGGTGGATTCGCTCATGAGCGCGAGCCAGCGTGAAGGATCCCCTGTCCTCTATACTGTAGCTTTCGTAGGACAGGTTTGTAACCTGTCCAAATGACTCTCTGGATGGACAGGTTGAAAACCTGTCCTACGAATATGTCCCGCATCGTTCTCGCTATGTCCGGCGGCGTCGATTCCAGTGTCGCTGCGCACCTCTTGCGCGAGGCGGGGCACGACGTGATCGGCGTCTTCATGCGGCACGGCGAGGAGGCGCAGGAAGCGTGTGCGGTCGATTCGCCGGGGCTCGTGCTGCCGATCTTCAGCCAGCGGGCCGATCACAAGCAGGGGTGCTGCTCGGCCAGCGATGCCGAGGACGCCCGCCGTGTGGCGGACAAGCTCGACATTCCGTTTTACGCGCTGAACCTGCAGGCGGAGTTCCGGCAGATCATCGACTACTTCGTGGAGGAGTACACCCGCGGCCGCACGCCGAACCCGTGCGTGCAGTGCAACAACTGGATCAAGTTCGGCAAGCTGTTCGACTATGCCGACAGCGTGGGGGCCCAGTTTGTGGCGACGGGGCATTATGCACGGCTCGTAGGTCCCGCCTGCCGGGCGGGACCTGAGGCTCGTCCGCCAGCCAGCACAGGTCCCGCCCGGCAGACGGGCCCTACGTTGCTCCGCGGCATCGACCCCACCAAGGACCAGTCGTACGTCTTGTTTGGAATCAAGCGAGAGTTATTGTCGCGGATGCTCCTGCCGATCGGCGGGTACAAGAAGAGCGAAATTCGCTCCCTCGCGGCCAAAATCGGCCTCCGCGTGGCCGACAAGAAGGACAGCCAGGAAATCTGTTTCGTCACCAGCGGCAATCACGACGAGTTCGTGCGGCAGCGGCGCAGGCACATCGACATGTCCGGCGAGATCGTGACCACCGACGGCCGGGTCGTCGGCACGCACCCCGGCATCGAGCGGTTCACGATCGGCCAGCGGAAGGGGCTCGGCGTGGCGATGGGAGAGCCGTATTTCGTCGTGCGAATCGAGCCGGAAACGCGGCGGGTCGTGATTGGACTGCCCCAGGAGCTGGGGCGGAGCGAGCTGACCGCACGGGACTGTAACTGGCTGGCGGAGGTGCCCCTTGTTCCCACGCTCCGCGTGGGAACACCCGCGGGGACGCTCCGCGTCCCGACCCCCGAGCTGCGGGACGCGGAGCGTCCGGACTTGCGTTCCCACGCAGAGCGTGGGGACGAGAATTCGTTCCGCTGCCAGGCGAAGATCCGCTACAACAGCCCGCCGGCCGACGCGACGGCGGAGATTCTGGCGGACGGAAGGCTCCGCGTCGTCTTCGACGAACCGCGAAATGGCGTGGCGGCCGGGCAGGCCGTCGTCTGTTACGACGGCGAGCGCGTCCTCGGCGGCGGCTGGATCGAGTAGCGCAAAAACCACAAGCCTGAAGCGCAAGCGAAGGAAACCCCTATTTTGCGAGTGGATGGCTTTCCTTCGCTTGCGCTTCAGGCTTGTGATGCGGAGCGCAACATCAACCCAAGAGCCCCCACACCGGCTCTCCGCTGCACGCCCGCAGCGGACGCCCCGTGCGATCGACCAGCTCCATGTCCCGCGGCACTCCCATCAGGTGGAGCGTCGTGGCGATCAAATCGGCCGGCGCGATCGGCTTCTCGGCCGGATACGCTCCCTGCTTGTCCGACGCGCCATAAACTGTGCCGCCGGGAATGCCCGCCCCGGCGAGCAGGATCGACTGCACGTGGGGCCAATGGTCGCGGCCGCCGCTAGCGTTGACTCTCGGCGTGCGGCCGAACTCGCCCATCACGATAACGAGCGTTTCGTCCAAGAGTCCCCGCTGGTGGAGATCGGCCAGCAGTGCTGACGCCGCCTGATCGGTCGGCGGAGCGAGCCGCTGCCGCAGGTGCGGATAATTGTTGCCGTGCGTGTCCCAGACGGGGGAATCCTCCGGCCCTTCGTAATGCCAGTAGACGGTGACCAGCTCGACGCCCGCTTCGATCAGCCGCCGCGCGAGCAGGCACCCTTGGCCGAAGAGATGCGTGCCATAATCGTTGCGGACCTTCTGCGGCTCGCGATCAAGGGCGAAGGCATCGCCCAGCGACGACGACGCGAACAGGCCGAGTGCCCGCTCGTAGTGGCCGTCGAGATTGCGCATTGCTTCGGTGCCGCAGACGAGTTCGTTGAGCTGCCCCCGGAGCAGCGACCGGTCGGCGAGCCGCTGGCCGGTGACGTCGGCGGGCAGCACGAGTGCGGGCGGCTCGAAGGCGGTCCGCTCCTGGCTGGCCTCGATCCGCAGCGGGTCGTAGCTCTTTCCCAGAAAGCCGCCCCCTTGGCCGGGAAATTCGTTGACGGCCGCGTCCTTGATGACTTCCGGCAGCGAGACGAACGGCGGCGGACCGCCGCGCCCTTGTCGGTGCAGCGCCAAGAGCGAACCAACGTGTGGATGATCTTCGGGCGCCGGCAGCGCCATGCCGTCCCCTTCCTTGCCGGCCTTGGGATGGACGAGGCCGGTGAGCATCGAGTAGCCGGCCGACGTGTGGGCCGGATCGCGATGCGTCACCGAGCGGACGATGCAAAACTTGTCGGCCTGCTGGGCCAGCTTGGGGAACAACTCCGAAACCTGAATCCCGGCGACATTTGTCGCGATCGGCTTCAACTCGCCGCGGATTTCGGCCGGAGCGTCGGGCTTGCAATCGAACGTATCGTGCTGCGACGGCCCGCCGGTAAGGAACAAGAGGATGCACCGCTTGGCGCGGCCGAAGGAGGCTTCTTTTCCTGGTTCGCCGAATGCCGCGGCCGGCAGCGACGCCGCCAGCGAACCGAGCATTCCCAGGCGCAAAAAATCACGCCGCGGCACTCCGTCGCAGGCTTGATATCGGCGTCCGAGAACTCGCAGCATTACGTCCAACTTTCACGCGGCCAGCGGGAATAAACCGCGGATGGCGCGGAGCACGCGGATGGAACCAAGGTATCCGCGCCTTCCGCGAAAGCCGCGGTCATTTGCTTGAGCCTAACGCCGCAGACGCCCTCTGGCAATCAATCAGCGGCTGCCATTGGCGCGCCCGCATTCTACAATGACTGCTCCTTCCCAATCCGCAATCCCCAATCCCCAATCCGCAATGAAAAAGATCCTCATGCCGCTCGGCGACGCCACCGAGGCGCTCGACACGTTCTATCCGTTTTTCCGCCTCCAGGAGGAAGGCTACGAAGCGGTGATTGCCGGCCCCGAGGCGCGGCTCTACCACACGGTGCTGCACGAGATTCCCCCCGACTCGAAAATCCCCTGGGACATCACGCAGGAGCGGCCGGGGTATTTCATCAAGGCGACGATCGCGTTTGCGAACTGCCAGGCCGACGACTACGCGGGGATGTTCATTTCCGGCGGCCGGGCGCCCGAATACATTCGCTACAACCAGGAGCTGCTGCGCGTGACGCGCGAGATCGCCGGCCAGGGGAAGCCGATCGCCTGCGTCTGCCACGGCATCGAGATCCTCACGGCGGCCGGCATCATCCAGGGAAAGACGGTGACGACGGTCGCCAAGTGCAAGCTGGACGCCGAGCAGGGGGGCGGAACGTACGTCGATCGCGAGGTGGTCGTGGACGGCAACATCATCACGTCGCGGGTCTGGATGGACAACCCGCCGCTGATGCGCGAGTTTTTGAAGATGCTCAAGGGGCGGCATTCGTAGAGCAGAGCTTCCAAGTTCGCCGAAAACACCACCGACCCTGGTCGGTGGTGCTTTGACTGTCCGGCTAAAACGCCGCACCCCTAAAAACCAACCCCACTTTTCCCTTCCGCCGCTTCGCGGCGGAAAGGGGAAAGTGAGTGGGGGAGTGTGTCTCGCTGCTAGCCTATCAATCTGCTTACCACCGACCAGGGTCGGTGGAGGCAGGTCTTGGAACTACGTTTGAAAACCGCACGCAGACGACGTTGCTGACGGTCAGCGGGACTTGCTCGAAGTAGGGCCGCTGGTCGTCGAGGCGGATGTCTCGCGCTTCGGCGACAGTGAACTCAGTGGCCCCGTACTGCCGCAGCAGCTTCAGGCATTCGCACGGGTCAATTCCGCTGCGCTCGCAGACGAGCCGATGGGCCTCGAAGGCGACGATCCAGGCGGGGGCGTTTTGCAGAAGCTCTTTGGCCCCGCGAATGGCCGCGAGTTCCCCCCCCTCAATGTCGATCTTAATGGCGAGGGGTTTGCCGCGCGGAATGTCGAGATCGTCAAGCCGCCAGACGCGAATGTCACCCTGATCGTCCCGCACGAGGAACCGTGAATGATCGGATCGCAGGGTGGGAAAGTGTTCCAATTTGCCAACCCCCTGAAAGTCAGCAACCGCGCCAGTGACCATCTCCCCCACGGTCTCAAAGCCGCTGCCGTAGGGTTGGCGGCATGGCAAGAGCTCCATGTTCTTGGCCAGCAGTTCGTGTACGTCGGAATTGGGTTCCACGACGACAACGCCGTTGATCTTTGGAGCGCGACTAATCACAAGTGCCGTTAGCGCGCCGATGTCGGCGCCGATGTCAACCCAAGTTGCCGGGCCGGGTAGTTCGTTGATCTTCCAGGCCAACAGCTCCACAAGCGGCCGCTCGTACTGCGATAGCTCCGGCCAGGCCCACTGCGTCTCGCGGCGGTTGAGCGGCACATCAATCGATACGCGATCGCTGAGCCGATAGCGGACCAGCACGTTGAGCCAGCCGAGCTTTTCGGCAAGTTCAACGAGGTGATATCCGCCCGGAATTCGATGGCGGATCATCCACTTGGCCAGGCGGAAGTGCCACGGAGGAGCATTGCGGACCGGGAGGTCCGCGTATTTTTCGGATTTGGAGTGCGGCGACTCGTCGCCGCTTTCGGACTTTGAGAGTCGCGGTCCTCTGGCTAACTTGGGGTCCAATAATCTTAAAGCGGTGACAAGTCACCGCACTCCAAATCGCATAGTCAATCGATGGTCACGAACTCGCTGGCGTTGAACAGGGCCAGGCACAGATCGACGAGTGCCGCGGCGGCATACGGATCGTCCCCCTCGGCGCCGATGGGGAGCGCCAACTCCTCGGCATTCCGCCCTTCGCTGCGCAATAGGTCTGTCTGATCCGTCAGAAACTTTTCCAGCAACTGAACCTCACGCTCTGTCGCCTCGCGATTGAAAACCCGCCGCACGAGCCACGGCACCAACTTGCGTTCCCCTGGCCCCTGGCTGCTGGGTCCTGGCTTCTGACCTGAACCCCGAACCCTGAACCCTGAACCGCCCGCCTGTCCCGCCAGATGCCGCGCACACAGCAGCGCAAACTCCGAATTCACCATTTGCAAGCTTTGCAGGGCCGTCGTCGAAACGCTTCGCTGCGGGCAACTGGCGTTGGCGTCGGGCCGGTCGAACGTGTCGAACAGCGGGTACCGCAGGTTCCGCCGGGCGAAGAGGTAGATGCTGCGGCGGTAGTGGTTGGCATCGGTCGGATCCTCCTGCCACTGGTTTTTTAAGAGCGTGCTCGTCAGCTCGCTCGGCAGCGGCGGCATGACGCCGGGACCGCCGGCCGTGCGGTCGAGCAGGCCGGCGGCGGCCAGCATGGCGTCGCGGATGGCCTCGCCGTCGAACCGGCGGCGAGGGAAGGCGGCGTAGGCAGATTGCGGATTGGGGATTGCGGATTGCGGATTGGACTTTGCCGACCCTGAACCCTGAACCCTGAACCCTGCCGGTACACGCTGCTGGTCACAATCCGCCGGTGCAGCGTCTTCATGCTCCACCCGCAGCGGACCAGCTCCGTCGCCAGCCAGTCGAGCAATTCCGGATGCGACGGCGAGGAACCCAAGATGCCGAAGTCGCTGGGCGAATCGACAATGCCGCGTCCGAAATGGTGCTGCCAGAGTCGGTTGGCCATCACGCGGCTGGTGAGGGGATGGTCGGGGCGGATGAGCCAGTCGGCTAGAGCCAGGCGCCGGTTTTCGGTCGTCGGATTTTCGTTCTGCGGGTTGGCGATCCGCGGGAACGATGCTGTGACGAGCGCTCCGGGCTGGCGAAAATCGCCGCGAATCCACAGCCGGCTTTCGACCGGTTTTTCTTGTTCCTTAAGGACGGTGACGGAAACGTCCTTTTTCAAATCGACCGCCGATTCAAAAAACGCCCGCAGCCGGTAGAAATCGGCCTGGCTGATGGGGTCGTACTTGTGGTCGTGGCACTGGGCGCAACCGACTTGCAGGCCAAGGAAGACCGAGCCGACCGTCGAGGTCATCTCGTTGAGCAGGTAGTGCCGCCGCTCGTCCTGCGAGTTGATGTCGGGCATGTCGGGCCCGGCGAGGGCGAATGTCGTCGGAACCGATTGCGGATTGCGGATTGCGGATTGCGGATTGTCCTTCTCCCCTTCCTCCTGAACCCTGAACCCTGAACCCTGAACCCTATCCCCCGCCAGTTGCAGCCGCACGAACTCGTCATACGGCATATCCGCATTCAGTGCCGCGATCACCCAGTCGCGGTACTTCCACGCTTCGGGGCGGATCTTGTCGTGCTCGAAGCCGTCGGTCTCGGCAAAGCGGGCCAGGTCGAGCCAGTGCTGCGCCCACCGCTCGCCATACGCCGGGCTGGCGAGCAGCCGATCGACGAGCCGCTCGTAGGCGTCGGGACTCTTGTAGGACGGCCCTTCCGGGCCGTCACTGTCGGCCCGGAAGGACCGACCTACATCCGGCGGCAATCCGGTCAAATCAAAGCTCAGCCGCCGCACGAGCGTGTCCCAATCGGCCTGGCCCTGCGGCGCGATTCCCTTTTCTACCAGCTTTGCCAATACGAACCGATCGACAGCCGACCGCACCCACTTCCCCTCATCCTCCACCTGCGGCACTTCCGGCCGCACCAGCGGCGCAAAGGACCAGTGTTCGCGGTCGGCGGGGGTGATGGGGGCTTCCGAGATCGGTTCAATCGCGTGCAATAGCAGGTTGCGGCCGAGCAACAGCAAAGCAACCGCTAGAGCAATAGCCGGGAAGGCGCTTGGCGACATGTCTTTCTCGATTGTCGCTGGTACGGGTTCCTCTTCTTCTCTGTTGTGTGCCGAGCCACATACCAGTCGAACCTGTTTGGAAGTTACGTTTCGTGTCACTCGTTCACCTCCTGGCGAACTGGCAGTGCGGCGGGCAGAGACCTGTTCTTTGGTCGGGGCCAAGTATCTTGCGCGTTTGCTATTGCGAGCGCATGACGTATCTGCCGATCATGTTGTGCAACGGCGTTCGCGGCTTTCGGTGAACGTGACGCCAGCGCCTTGGCAAGCGCCTCTCCCTCAGCTCCTCGTAACCGCAGCGCGAGTACAAACTTCGCCATTTCCTGGTCATAGGATTTGTCCGCGAATCGCTTCAGTAACTGCAAGCTCCCCGACGAGCGGGTTTTTCCCAGCGAATAGAGAAGCCACTCACCAAACGAGTAGCCGGGCTTGTACGACTGCTCAATAACTGCGAATCCGTTTTCACCTAGCTGAGCCAGCGCGTCGGCCGCTGCGGCCGCCCGCCAGTCGAAATGCGCGGTTGCAAAGCTGCCTTCCGTCCACGGCCGCGTATCCCTGCGGCAGTAGAGCGCCAACGATTCTGCCTTGCCTTCTTTTGCCAGGCGTTGCAGTTCGTCGCAGAAACGCACTTGTTGTGACGGGCGCCGTTGTTCGCGATCCTCAGGTTTCAGCTTTGCGGCCCAGGCGCTGCCGTCCCACTCCGCCAGAATTGGAGCATCCACCCGATCGCACATGCGCATCAGGTCGTCGCGCTGGCCCGCCGCATCACACAAACGGTACAACAAGACGGCTGGTGTACCATCCCAACCGAGGAGACAGTGGCGGGTCTGAAAAACAATTTGCAAGCCGACGTTCGCTGCCTGAACGTGGTTTCCCAGATGAAGCTCGCACAGCATGATGCGGTGTGCCTTGAGGGCCTTCCCCGCCGCCTGCCCGTTCCCGCAAAAGTGACGCCCCTCGAACTTGCTCCAATAGTGAAGGGCGTCGGAGTACCTGCCCTCGCGAATGCAATAGTCCCCAACCTCACGGCAGGCGAAATCAAGTTGGGAATCAGCGTCGGCGATCGCAGGCGTGCTATCCGGCCGATACAAGCGAACTCCGCGCTCCAGCGACTTCATCGCCTCCGCGTCGTCGCCGCGGTCGTATTGCATCCGTCCCAGCTTCATCCATGCCACGGCTACGGATTGCGTATCGTCAGACTTCCCGTTGATTTCATTTAAGATCGCGACGAATTCAGCATCGCTGGTGTCCGAGCGGCTTGCGACGAACCTGACATCGACGCCCGGACGAGCGAATTCGACGCCATCGCCCAGCCCGATCGGCGTCGTAGCCTGCTGAAAGATGCCTGCGAGTTCGCCATTATTGGAGGTCGGCGTCGCCGTTGCGATCAGAAGAACGCAGGCCGTGCCAACAATTATCACGGACTTCATGGCGCAACCCCGCCTTTCAAATCAAATCAACGCCTCAGTCACCATTCGCACTAAGCCAAAATATCCTCCACCACCCTTGCCTCCCCCGGTCCCGTCAACCGCTCATCCAGGCCATTATGGAAGTACGACAGCTCGTGGAAATCAAGGCCGAGCAAGTGCAGCAGCGTCGCGTGGAAGTCGTGGACGTGGACTTTGTTTTCCGCGGCACGCAGGCCGACGGGATCGGTCGCGCCGTAGGCCATGCCGCCCTTAATGCCGCCGCCGGAGAGCCAGGCGCTGTAGCCCCACGGATTGTGGTCGCGGCCCTTGCCTTGCTCGCTCATCGGCATTCGGCCGAATTCGCCACCCCAGATGACGAGCGTGTCTTTCCACAGGCCGCGGCGCTTGAGGTCGGTCAGCAGGCCGGCAATCGGGCCGTCGGTCGCGCGGCAGAGCTTGCCGTGGTTGTCGAGGACGTCGTTGTGGGCGTCCCAGCCGTTGGTATCGCCGCTGTAAACCTGCACGAACCGCACGCCTCGCTCGATCATCCGCCGGGCGAGCAGGCACCGCTGGCCGAACTCGGCGGTCACTTTTTCGTCGAGGCCGTACAGCCGCCGCGTCTCTTCGCTCTCGCTGGCCAGATCGACCAGATCGGGCGCGGCCGCCTGCATCCGGAACGCCAGTTCATACGCGGCAATTCGGGCCGAGAGCTCATCGTCGCCGCCGCGGGCAGCCAGATGCTCCCGGTTGAGTTGCTGGACCAAATCGAGCGTCCGCCGCTGCTGAGCGGCACTAATTTCCGGCGGCGGCTGCAAATGCAAAATCGGCGTCGCACCGGGGCGCATCGTCACGCCCTGATAAGTCGCCGGCAGAAAGCCGCTGCCCCACGCGGGCGGGCCGCCCTTCACACCGCCCCCCGGATCGGGAAGGACGACGAATGCCGGCAGGTCGCGGTTCTCGCTCCCCAGGCCGTAGGCCAGCCAACTGCCGACGCTCGGCCGCCCCATGAGGATGCTGCCGGTGTTCATCTGGTAGACCGACTGCGGATGATTGACGCTGTCGCCGTGAAGCGAGCGGATCACGCACAGTTCGTCGGCGTGCTTGGCAACTTCTGGCATGAATTCGCTGATCTCCAGACCTGACTCGCCGTGCCGCGCGAAGGGTTTGATCGGCCCGAGCAGCGGGTTGGTCGCGACCTTTCGCCGCGTCATCACCATGCCGAAGCTGTCGGGGAGGGGCTCGCCGGCAAGTTTTTTCAGATCGGGCTTGGGATCGAACAGATCAACGTGGCTCGGGCCGCCGTGCATGAAGAGCCAGATGACCCGCTTCACCCGCGGCGCGAAGTGCGGCTCCTTCTCCGCCTGGCCCGGCGCCGCAGCGGCCCGCTCATCGGCCAGGAGTGCCGCCAGCGCGAGAGCCCCCATCCCGCCGCCGGCCTGGGCGAGAAAGCGGCGACGCGAGGGCTGAAAAACGGAATTCGCAGGGTGGCTAGACATGCTGCCATTGAGTATACCCCACCGTGACAGTAGAAGTGAACCAAAGTAGGTCCCGCCTGCCGGGCGGGACCTTGGCGGCAAGTCGGTTCCTGCGCAAGGTCCCGCCCGGCAGGCGGGACCTACTTTCCATGACCGCTGTTTCCTTTGCCGACATCCTCGCCGCCCGTGACCGGATTGCCGGCGGAGTTTCGGTCACTCCCTGCCCGTATTCGCCAGCACTGTCGGAGCGGTACGGGTGCGAGATTTACTGCAAGCTCGAATTCCTGCATCGGACGGGAAGTTTCAAGGAACGCGGGGCACGCAATGCACTCTTGCAGCTCGACGACGTACAGAAGAAACGGGGCGTGATTGCGGCCAGTGCCGGCAACCACGCCCTGGCGCTGGCGGCGCACGGCGGGCAGCTCGGCATTCCGGTGACGGTGGTCATGCCGACGTATGCGCCGCTGGTCAAGCAGTCCAATTGCCGGCGGCTGGGGGCGAGCGTCGTGCTGCACGGTTCAAGCTTCACCGAGGCGAAGGCGAAAGCGGACGAATTGGCCGCGGCCCAGCAGCTCACGTACATTCACGGCTACGACGATCCGCGGATCATCGCCGGGCAAGGGACGATCGGGCTGGAGGTCGTTGAGCAAGTGCCGAACCTCGATGCGATCGTCGTGCCAATCGGCGGCGGCGGGCTGATTGCCGGCGTGGCGACGGCGGTGAAACATCTCAAGCCCGAGGTGCAGGTGGTCGGCGTCGAGCCGGCCAATTCCACCTGCTACTCGTCGGCACTCGCGGCGGGAAGGCCGGTGCGGGTCAAGTCGGAGCCGACGCTGGCTGACGGCCTGGCGGTCGGCATTGTCGGCGAGAATGCGTTCGCCATTGCCCGCGAGTTGGTCGATCGGGTGGTGACCGTGAGCGAGCACGGTCTGGCGCTGGCGGTCGTGCGGCTGATGGAGTTGGAGAAGACGGTGGTCGAAGGGGCGGGAGCGTCGCCGCTGGCGGCATTGATAAGTGGTCCACTCGCTCCGCGAGTGGCTAGGAACCACTCGCGGAGCGAGTGGACCACATTGGATCTCGCTGGCAAGCGCGTCGTCCTCGTCTTGGCCGGCGGCAACATTGACCTGACCATCCTCAGCCGGCTGATCGAGACGGCACTCGTCGCCGACGGCCGGCTGGCTCGATTCACGGCCACGATCAGCGACCGGCCCGGCGGCCTGGCGAAGCTGGCGAGCGTGATTGCGGAGGCCGGCGCGAGCGTCAAAGAGATCACGCACGACCGAACGTTTTCCGGCCCCAACGTCGCGGCAGTCAACGTGCTATGTACCGTCGAGACGCGCGACCAGGAGCACATCGCGGCGCTGTACGAGAAACTTTCCGCCGCCGGCATTCTACATTTTGCGCACGCGGGGTTGGGCTGATTTTTCACGATGAGATGACGGTCGCAACGGGAAAGTCGGGTTGCAGCATGGAGACAATGCTAGAGCTATTTCAGTTCGAGCCCCGAATGATTGTCAGGGGATCGCGTTCCGGTTCGGGGCAGTATGACCATTGGTTTGGGTCGCCAACGCCGTATCGGGGATTGCAGACCGACGATCATCGGCTGCCGGTGCACATATTGTTCCGGCTGGACGCCAGCGACCCGCTGATCCCCTTCCGACCGAAGTCGGCTCGGTTCGTTCCGCTACTATGTGCCGTTCACTACTACGCGTGCCCGCTCGCGTACCGCGTTGTCTCCGACGACACAGTCGAGATCACTACTGTCCGGCTATAAGTGGCTGCAGGCGAACTACTTGCAACAACTCAAGTCGGAGAAACGGTTCAAGCATGATGAAAAACGTCATATTCTCCGGTGATTTCACGTTTTTCGATCTCGTATTGACACGAGAGAATCTGTTTCATTTGGTTGCGTGAAGATGAATGTGACTCGGTCATTTCCGCGGTACTGCACGATCGATCGTTCGTGTCAACTAGGCAAAGAGCGACGGATTTCGTCCAAGCGAGTTGAAGTCGTGTACACTGTCGAGACACCGCAAGTCTCGATAAAAGAACGAGATACGCAATCCGAAAAAAAGTTAGCCGGACAGCAGTGAGTCGAGATATTGAAACTGTGGAGCGAAAGCGAGGACCCGAACTCGTTGGACTCGCGAGTACGTCCGAAACCGGTGGGCATTGAGGGATCCCGCTACAATCCGGACGATCCAGACGATGTACTGGAGTACGCGGGGGTCTTTGGATTCGATCATTTAAGCGACGCACAATATGAGTGGATCCTTGAACTTCTCGAACGACGTGGACAGTTCAATTCAATCAGCCCCGACATAGGGCCCTATGAAACAGTGGACGAATGGCTCAAGACGTTCTCCAGCCCCTTCATTCAACAGCCCCCAGACGATGCGTGTCCCGATCCCAGTTGCGTCAACCACGACCAACTGGGGTCAATGCGGATACTAGCGACCTATTCGGAGGAGAACGAAGAGCTGTGGAATCGATACGGTGACTTCCTACAGATCATCTGGCAGTACTGTCCGCGCTGCGAGGCATTGCTGGCAACGAACCAGGCGACCTGAATCTGGACTCCGCCGGCGCGAGCGTCAAAGAGATCACGCACGACCGGACATCTCAGGGCCGAACGTCGCGGCGATCAACGTGCTCTTCACGGTTGAGACCCGCGATCAGGAGCATATCGCGGCGCTTTATGAGAAGCTGACTGCCGCTGGCATTCGGCGTTTTGCGCACGTGGGGACGCAAGACTGATCGGTGTCACGTCTCTTGTTCACGGTTCATCTGGCGTACCTCTTGCCAGAATTCAATTTCGTTGAATTCCGAGACGTCCCAGCCAAATTGAGAAATCGTTCCGCCGTCCCGCTCGAGGCCATTCACTTCTGCAGGCAGGTTCATGACCCGTTCGCCGATTCCTAGGAAAATCAGCATTTCAGAGATGTTCACGCGAGCGATGTGTTCCCGCACCGGATCATTGCCGCACCAGTGGTGAATTCGCACCAGACCGATGACGCCGCCATCAGGAGTGATCTCAATGCCGCGCTTGGTCGCCTCTGCAAGCGCATCGCACTTGAGCGGCAGTCGCTGGAACTCAATCAACTTGACGGCTTTACCATTTGCCAAACGCAGTTCTGTCTCGGTCCAACCCGTGACGGCGATGGCTTGGTGGTGCTGAAACGCATTGCATCGGAACTCAATTTATGCCGACATTCTGCCCTGCGGTATTTGGCGGCAATGGCACCTCGGTAGTCGGCAGATGAATGGCGGCGCCGCTTTCGCCACGTCGCTTGACGGCAGCGTTCCGCTGGATGACCTTCCGCCCCGAAGCTTGCGTACGAGCCTGAGCGTCGGCCGTCAAGGCGAACAAGTCGCCGTGAAAACGCTCGGCCATTTCGCGGCGAATGCGGTGCAATTCGCCAATCGTCGTGTCGGATCGATCAGGCGTCATTTTCGTCCCCTCCGACCATCTCCTCCGGCGTGCAAATGACTGGGACGCGAAGTCCCAACTCGGTCAGCAGGTCGCGGATCTTGGGAAGAATTTGTGCGTTGGCAATGTGGCGGCAATTCCACGTCAACAGATAGTCTACCTCGTGGAACGCGGCAGCGGCAATGTGCAAGGCATCGATCTGAGCGTTGGCGGGCAAGATCGCGCCGCAGGATCTCGTTTGCAAGCTCCGGCACATCGGCCGGCAGGTCAAGGAGTGCAATTCCCTCCAGAGACTCCAGCCGTTCGGCGGCCAGTCCGGGGTCGCCAAACATTGCCTCGTCCAGCACATACTGGGTGGTCACCAGCTCGAACTGCGGCCGGTGGCTGTCCCACCAGCGGCGCGTCAAGAGCTGGCGCGCGGCGGCAACGACCTGCCCGCTGGGCCTGGCCCGCAAGTAGCTGACGATCGACGTTTCAATGTAAACTCGGGGCATCGATTGGCTCACTGCGGGCAGAATATCAAGTTTCGAACGTAAAGGCGATTCCAAGTCTAAGGATAATCACGTTATGAAACTCGGCCTCATCAACTCCGCCTGGGTGCAAGCCAACCAGCCGACCGTCTACGGACTGCAAAAGACCAAGGAGCTGGGGTTTGACACGATCGACATCTTCACCGACCCCTTGGACATCGACATTCGCGAGCGGCGGCTGATCAAGGACGAGTGCGACCGGCTGGAACTGCCGATCGTGTCGATCGCCTGCGTGGCGACGGGGCTCATCGATTTCAACCCCAGCGTGCAGCGGTTTCACATCGACCGCGTGCAGGAGTACCTCGACCTGGCGTACGAGTACCAGGCCAAGAACGTGCTACTGGTGTTGGGCGAATACATCTGGAACCAGGAGGTGATTCCGCCCCAGGAACAGTGGCGGACCGGCGCGGCCAACTGCAAAAGGCTCGGCGATTACGCGGCGGACCTCGGCGTGCAGATCGCGCTGGAGCTCGAGCCGTTTCACCTGTCGCTGGTCAACGACGTCGATTCGATGGTGCGGTTCATCGACGACGTCAATCATCCGGCCGTGCAGGCAAACATTGACGTCTCGCACTTGCACCTGGCGAAGGTCGCGCCGCAGGAGCTCAAGCGGCTGAAAGGCAAAGCGATCCACGTTCACATCTCCGATTGCGACGGGAAGAAGCACGGCGACTTGCCGCCGGGGCGCGGCGTGGTCGATTTCCTGCCGTATTTGAGGGAGATCAAGAACCTGGGCATCGACGGCGCGATCTCGATTGAACTGGAGTACAGTCCCGAGCCGAGCCGCATCACGGAGTGGGTGGCGGAAGCGTATCGCGAGACCGACAAGCTGCTGTCGGCGGTGGGACTGCGCTCGTGAGCGGCCTGTTTTTTTTCGCAGACGCTGGACGAGGCCGCGAACTCGCCCGTCGCCGGCCGCGTACTGGGCTGCACTTTGCGAAATTTTTTCCATGCACCAACCCATCAACGATCACCTGTACCAGCGTGCGCCACAGCGCGCAACTGGCGGCGTGGGCGTCACTTGGTGCCGCTGTCGCGACATGCACTTCTCACTGGACGTTGACGCTAGCTGGCGTAGCTTATGTAAAATTTTTCAAGAATTCATGGAGAGGGTAGTTGTCAGGAAAACCGCACTCGCTATATTCTTCACACGCTGAATCGCCGGGGGGCGATTCAAATCCAGTCATTTGCCACGAAGCAGAGGAGGCCAGGCAGTGACACTCTCAGGGAATACTTGATGGATCGTGCGCCTGTCTGAATCCGAGCGCGGCGACGAAGAGTCGAGTGCTCAATCAGCAGGTGGAGCAAGTCCCCGGAACGGACTTGCGGCTGCTTTCCAAGATGGTCACCAAGTGCAGCACTGCGTCGCCATGATGCGCCGCGGGCGAGCTGCGCTTCTTCCGGACTCAGGAAGAGTCCGGCACAGCGAATGCTGATTGCAGGGCGCTTTTCCAGCGTCTTTGAAGGATGCTTTGCGCCCCAGGCGAGCGGACGTGCGCTCTCCGCTGCCTGTCGTCAAGGAGGACACATCGTCGCTGCGGCCACGAATGGCAGCAGGACGCAACGCGCTGCGTTGTCGCCCCATCGGTTTTTTTCCGGTGTCGGGCCAGGTGCCTCGTCCGCCTCCGTGCGGGTCTCTCTCAAAGGAGTTCGTTCATGCGTCTCACGTCTTTGTCCCGGTCCGAAAAGCGCCGCCAGCGCGAGCGCTCCACGCGTCGCCGCATGCTGCTGGAGCAACTCGAACGGCGCGAAGTGCTCACGGGCCTTCCCCCGGCCGTCATGAATGACGCGTTCAGCGTCAACCCCGATCAGACTCTCGACATCGATGCCCCCGGCATCCTCGCCAACGACACGGACGCCGAAGGGGACGTCATGTCAGCCGTCCTCTTCAGCGGACCGCAGCACGGTTCGTTGTCGCTGAATGCCGACGGCTCGTTCAGCTATACCCCCGAGTCCGGCTACGCCGGCATCGACAGCTTCATGTACCGCGCCGACGACGGCACCTCGCTCAGCGGACTGGCGGCGGTCACCATCCGCATCCAGGCGAACGAGTCGCCGCTGGCCGCCGACGACACCTTCAACATGTCCGAAGGGACCGTGCTCAACATCGGCGCGCCGGGACTGCTGGCCAACGACTCGGATCCCGAGGGGGATGCACTCTCGGCGGAGCTCGTCGCTGGACCGGCCAACGGTCTGTTGACGCTGAATGCCGACGGCTCCTTCGAGTACACCCCCAATGACGGCTTCAACGGGGCAGATACGTTTACTTACACGGCAAGCGATGGCAGCAGCAGCAGCAACACTGCGACTGTAACGATCAATGTCAACGACGTGAACGCGATTCCCGAGGTCGGCAACGACGCGTACACCGTGGATGAAGACGTGCCGTTGATCGTCGATGCGGCGGGGGGCCTGCTCGCCAACGACAGCGATGCCGACGGCGATCCGCTGAGCGCCGTGCTCGTCAGCGGTCCGGCCAACGGCGCGCTGACGCTGAATGCCGACGGTTCGTTTGAGTACATTCCCAATGCCGATTTCAACGGCGTGGACGGCTTCAGCTACCTGGTCAACGACGGCACCGACGACAGCGACGTGGCCACGGTGATGATCGACGTCAACCCGGTCAACGACCTGCCGGTTGCCGTCAACGACGAGTTCACGACCGACGAGGACACACTCCTGACGGTCTCGGCGCCCGGCCTGCTCGAGAACGACAGCGACGTGGACGGCGACGCGCTGTCTTCGGTTCTGGTCAGCGGGCCGGCCAACGGCACGCTGACGCTGAATGCCGACGGCTCGTTCGAGTACGCGCCGAACGAAAATTTCAACGGCGTGGACGGCTTCAGCTACGCGGCCAGCGACGGCACGGGCGAGAGCGACGTGGCCACCGTGACGATCACGGTCAATGCGGTCAACGATGCTCCGTCCGCCACCGAAGATCTGTATGCGACCGACGAAGACACCGCCCTGGTGGTCGATGCGGCCGGCGGCGTGCTGGCCAACGACACCGACGTGGACGGCGATGCCTTGTCGGCAATCCTCGTCGCTGGGCCGGCCAATGGGTCCGTCACCCTGAATGCCGACGGCTCGTTCGAGTACATCCCCAGCCCCGATTTCAACGGCATCGACTCGTTCACCTACACGGCCAGCGACGGCAGTGCCGAGAGCGGCGAGACGACGGTCACCATCAACGTCAATTCGGTCAACGACGCCCCGGTGGCGGCCAACGACGAGTACGCGATCAACGAAGACGAGTCCCTCACCATCCCTGCCCCGGGAATCTTGGGCAACGACAGCGATGTCGATGGTGATGCGCTGTCCGCGGTGCTGGTCTCCGGACCTGCCAACGGAACGGTGGCCGTCAATCCGGACGGTTCGTTCACCTATACCCCCAATGCCGACTTCAACGGCGTGGACGGCTTCAGCTACCAGACGAGCGACGGCGCGGAACTGAGCGACGTGGCGACGGTGACGATCACCGTCTGCCCGATCAACGACGCTCCCACGGCCGCGGAGGACGCCTACTCGACCGACGAAGACACCGCCCTGGTGGTCGATGCGGCCGGCGGCGTGCTCGCCAACGACACCGACGTGGACGGCGATCCGCTGACGGCCATCCTGGGCACTGGCCCGGCCAACGGCACGATCACGCT
>DATKDU010000157.1:0-3552 GCA_035512595.1 Pirellulaceae bacterium | reverse complement strand
GCTTCGCTGCTAGCCTGCCAATCTCATTACCACCGACCAGGGTCGGTGGAGCTTGAAGTCGGAACTACTAAATTAGGTACTTCGGAATTTGTTTGGTGCTCGGTGCTTGTGATTTGGTGCTTCAATAACGCGGGTATTCTTGTCGCCCGTCGATGCCTACACGGGAATGAACGAGGCGGGGTCCTTCCACTGTCCCAACTCCTGCTGGAACGTGCGGCTCTTATCGACCAATAGCTGACCGTCGTCGGCCAGGCTGATGGCGTATCGCTCCAGCGGCCGCGGCGCGGGCCCTTCGAAGTTGACCCCGTCCTTATAAAAACCGCTGCCGTGGCAGGGGCATTTGAACTTCTGCTCGGCCTCGAGCCAGTTGGGCGTACACCCCAGGTGGGTGCAGACCGACTTGAGGGCATAGATCATCGACTGCCCCTCGACTTCGTACCGCACCAGCCAGATGCCGAACTGCGGGATGAACTTGGTCTCGACCTGCCCCGGAGCGTAGGTATCGGGAAAGCCGACTTTGAACCTGGTCGGCGGCTCGATGAGGATGTTGGGGAACATGAACCGCGCCAGGCCCAAGAGCCACATCAGGTGCGTAATCACCAGCGACGAGAAGCCGATCGCCAGCGACGAGCCCAGCGCAAAGCCGGCGGCCGCGCTCACGGCGGCCATGAAGCCGCGGCGTGTCGTCGGAGCGGGAGTTGCCGCCGCCGGCTGCGGCCGGGCAAGTGCCGGCTTGGCGGGCATCGGCGGCACTTCAATCTTTTTCTTGCCGGCGGGCGCTGGAGCGGTTTCCGCTTTGGCGGCCGCTTCCGATTTGCTGACCGGTCCTGGCTTGGCCCCTTTGCGAGCGGCGGCCAGAATGCTGGCCGTATCTTTAGGAGTAGCAGCGCTAGAGGCCGCAGCCTTGGCTGGTGCAGGTTTGGCGGCCGGCTTTTCAGCAGCGACTGGCTTCTCGACGGCCGGCTTGGGAGGGGCGGCTGGTTTCGTGGCAGCGGCGGCTGATTCCGCACCCGGTTTGGCAGCGCGGGCGGCAGCCAGGATTTCCGCCATGCTCATTTTGCCGGCGGGCTTCGCGGCAGGCTTGGGCGCCGGCGGAGTAGCGGCAGTAGGTTCCGCAGGGGCGGGCGATTCTTCGGCGGCAGGTGGAGCGGGTGCAGGTTCCTTGGGAGCGGGCGCGGCCGGTGCGCCCCCCGTCTTGTTGGCCCGGGCGGCCGCTAGAATCTCCTCAATCGACATCTTCTTGGCCATAGGGAAGACGCCCATTCAAAGACGGGCCAGTCAAGAGCATTCAACCGCCTGCTGGGTCAACTCGCGGAGGCATCCGTGCGACACAACCTGCACTCGGGAAACGCCTTGCGTCAAAAATCAGCCGCCAACCGCCGACCTTGTGATATTTTTCACGAACCCCGTTACCCAATTTGTACCCCCCCTCAATCTTTTGTCAACCACCCGCTGGGCAAATCCTTGTCTACAAGTAACAAGGAACGAACGATGTGCAGTTTGGCCGCCTGCGGCAAGCGACGAGAAAAGATCGGGAGCAGATTTTCAAGCCTGCGAAACCGCGTATCGTAACGCTGGGGATGGTCACTGGGAAGTAGCGGCATTCGCTTTCCACGGCGCTGGCAAGCCTGCCGCCAACTTCAAGCATTCCCCCGCGTCGCCTATATTCGCCCTGTTGGATCCCCTCGTCGGTGGTTACGCATGAACATTCTCGTGATAGGAAGCGGAGGCCGCGAACACGCCCTGGCGTGGAAGCTGAAGGCAAGCCCGCGCGCCGATCGCATCTTCGTCGCCCCCGGAAATGCCGGCACTGCGACCGATGCCGAGAACGTGGAGATTTCCGCGGACGATATTCCCGGGCTGATCAAGTTCGCGCAGCAAAACCAGGTGGAGCTGACGGTCGTCGGTCCCGAAGCGCCGCTGGTCGCTGGAATCGTGGACGCGTTCCAGGCGGCAAAGCTCCGCGTCTTCGGCCCGTCGAAGACCGCCTCGCAGCTCGAAGGGAGCAAGGTCTTCTGCAAGAACCTGTTGCACGCGGCCAATGTCCCCACCGCGGAGTACCACGTCTTTCGCGATGCCGACAGCGCCACGCGGTTTGTGCTCGATCGTTTCCCCGACCAGAATCAGCATGTGCCGCTGGTGGTCAAGGCAGACGGATTGGCCGCGGGCAAAGGAGTCGTCGTCTGTTCCTCACGCGCGCAAGCGCTGGACGCCATCGACCGCATTGCCCGCCAGCGCGAATTCGGCGCAGCGGGAAAGCAGCTCGTCATTGAAGAGCGGCTCGACGGTCAGGAAGCGAGCGTCCTGGCGATTACCGACGGACGGACGATTCTCACGTTGCCGCCGGCTCAGGATCACAAACCGGCCTACGACGGCGACACAGGACCGAATACCGGGGGGATGGGGGCCTACTGCCCTGCGCCGCTGGTGGATGACGCGCTCCTCCGCTGGATCGAGGAGCACATCCTGGTGCCGACGATCCACACGCTGAAGCGCTCGCGTCAGCCGTTCAAGGGTGTGCTGTACGCCGGCCTGATGATGACGCACCAGGGGCCCAAAGTCCTCGAGTACAACGTCCGCTTCGGCGACCCGGAGTGCCAGCCGCTCCTCATGCGTTTGCAAACCGACCTCGTGGACGTGCTGGATGCGACGATCGACGGCCGGCTCGACGAACTGCCGCCGCTAGAGTGGGATTCGCGCCCCAGCGTTTGCGTCGTGATGGCCTCGGAGGGCTATCCCGGCAATTACGAAAAGGGGAAGGTGATCAGCGGGCTGGAGGAAGCGGCGGCACTTCCCGACGTCAAGGTCTTTCACGCGGGAACGCAAATGTCTGGCGGACAAGTCGTCACCAGCGGCGGCCGCGTGCTGGCCGTGACCGCCCTGGGCAGCAACATCGCCACCGCCAAGCTCCAGGCGTACACGGCCGTCAAATGCATTCGCTGGCCAGGTGCCTGGTGCCGCAAGGATATTTCGGACAAGGCGCTGCTGCCGGCCAAGCCAGAGTCAAAACGCCGTTAGAGGAACCATGAAAGGCCCCTACGAACGGCTGAAGTACGACCTGCGGCGGCTGTGGGAATGCCCGCAGTGCCAGCGCCGCGAGCGGACCGACGGTTCGGTCACCTTCTTCCTCTGCTCGTGCCAAACTAAAAGCGGCGGCCGGCCGATCCCGATGAAGCTGGTGGAAGAGTCGGGGCATCGGACCGTGCCGCCGATCGAGTCGAAGGTCAGCGAGGAACTGGTCGCGGCCCCAACCCCAGCTCCGGTCGAAGCGCACCTCGAGCCGCCCACCGAAACGTAGGACGGCCCTTCCGGGCCGTCCATGCAATCGACGGCCCAGAAGGGCCGTCCTACAGCTCATTTCGCGCCACTTGCGCAGCACCGAGTCAGCCGGAACTGACCGTCGTCTTTGCACGAGGTGTAGTTGGCCGTGAAGCAATCGCCGGCGACGACCGCGTCGTAGTGAAACCAGCCGTACCGCCGGCCTAAGTAGTTGTCCCCCGAAAGCCGCACCGTTTCTCCCTCCTCCACGACGTTCAACACGACCGAGTAGCG
>DATKDU010000156.1:0-10217 GCA_035512595.1 Pirellulaceae bacterium | reverse complement strand
CGCCCGCCACGGCGACAGCCTGGTCGAGCGCAAGTGCGGCAGCGAAATCGGCCGGCAAGCGTCCGCCATGGCAGACGACGTGCTGGCCGCCGGTGGTCCGGGAGAGGACAATTACCTGCGTGCCCTATCGGAATTTGATTTTTGGCTCCGCAGCGACGGCCACCGCCGCAACCCCGGCACGACCGCCGACCTGATTGCCGCCGGGCTGTTTGTCCTCCTGCGCGAGGGCCTGATCGATCCGCCGTACCGGTAACCACTCCCCTCCCCTGCCCATGTCCGCGACCTACAGCATTCGCCTCGAAAAAGAGCACCACGTCTTTAGCGCGGCGCACTTCATCACGTTCGCCGGCAATACCTGCGAGCGGCTGCACGGGCACAATTACCGCGTGGAGGTCGAGATTTTCGGCCCGCTCGACGAGAACCAGTACGTCGTGGACTTCATTGCCGTCCGGGATGAGCTGAAAAAGCTGACCGACGAGCTGGATCACCGCGTGCTGCTTCCGGACCGGCATCCGCTGATCAAGGTCTCTGAGGACCAGAAAGAAGTGCGAGTCAAATTCACGCCCGACGGCCGCCGCTGGATCTTTCCCCGCGGCGACTGTGCGATCCTGCCGGTCGCCAATACGACGGCCGAGCTGCTGGCCCGCTACTTAGGGGAGCAGCTGCGCGATGCGCTAAAGTCTCGACCGGGATTCCGTGCCGAGCGAATCCGGATCGCGGTCGATGAAAATCACGGCCAGTGGGGCGTGTGCGACTTGCGGGAGTGAGCCGCCTCAATCCTTCCCCACGTGCTCCACCTGCGGCCAGTATTCCTCGAACTTGAAGTGCGGGTCGTTGTCCAGATCGTGGCATTCCAGGCACTTGAGCTTGGCTTTGTCCCCCGCCAGCGGCAACCGCATCGACTCCCGCAGCATGAGCCGCTTGTCGTCGTCCCCTTCCCCTTCCTCGGCGGCAACGTGGGTTGAGCCAGGGCCGTGGCAGTTTTCGCAGCCGTTGTGCTTCAGATGAGCGGTCTTCTCCAGATCCAAGTAGCCGGACGTGAACGGAAAGAACTTCTGCGGCTCCCAGCCGGTGACGTGGCAGCTCAGGCACTCGGGATCGTAATGCCGGGCGATATGCCCGCGGTTGTTGGGGGGGGTGACAAGCGAGTCGGTGGCATGCGCGTGGGGAGTGTTCTCCCACACGGCGAGCGCCTTCAAATGGCATTCGCCGCACTTCTCAGTGCCGACGAACTTATAGCCGCTGGGATGCGGCTGCTCGCGGGCGCCGGCCCCTTCCAGGCCGATGCGCCTTAGCTCCTCCTGGTAATCGGCCAGCAGCTTGAGCATCTCGGGTGCATCTTTGTAGCTGCTGTCCAGCGGGAGGCGCTGATAGCGGAGGGGCGCTATAGCGTCGTCAAACAAGCCAATCACGCCGACGTACATTCCCTTCGTGCCAACCTGGGCCATCTGCGCCTTGCTCCCCTTGACCCGCTCCATTTCCAGCGTCGGTTCGCCAATGCCGCCGCCGGTGATCACCAGGTCAAGGGCGTCCACTTGTCTGGCGAGCTCGCGTGATTCGTCGAGCGAGGCGTGGGCGAGCAGGACATAGAAGTCGCAGCCTGCCTCGCGGACTTTTTCGAGCGCCGCCTTTAGCGCGTCGGCCGCCGGCGTAAACGTCACTTCGTCCCCTTGCAGCTTCTGCCGCAGCGAGTCGCCGAGGATCGCGACGACTCCGATCTTCTTCCCCCCCGCCTGGAACACCTGCCAGGCCGGCGTGAGATCGCGGCTGATGATCTCCACATTGGCCGAAGTAAAGATGCTCCCCCCTTCCGGCGGGCTGATGCTGGACAATAGCTCGGTGGCCGGCAGCAGCAAATCATCCGGCCCAAAAGCAACCGCTCGATATTCCATTGACCGCAAGGCTTCGCTGGTCCGCTGGAACTTGATCACCGGCTGCGGGCCATACCGTCGCACCTGGTTGCCGACGTCGAGCGGGACGACTTCCCAGCCTTTTTCCTCGCGAAGCTGCTCGAGCAGCGTGAACCGCCGCGCCAGCCCCCCCAACTGGTTCTCCAGCCCCGTGCAGCCGCACGGCTCGATGTACCCCAGTTGTTGCCCGGTGACGAAAAACGCCAGCACGGGCCTGGACCAGCCGTCAAAGAGCGGAGGGGGCTTCAAGTCGTCCGCCGCAGCCTTCTCCGTGCTCGTCGCCTTGCCGGCCTGTTTGGGGACTGGCGGCGCTGGGTGGGACTCTTGCTCGCCCAGATCCCCGGCGGGCGTTTCCCTCGTCTCCTTCGATGGGGCCGGCTGGGAAACATCCTTCCGTTCGTAGCAGCCGAGAAAACCTCCGCCACAGACGGCCGCCAGCAGTGCGGCTGAGAACCCGTGAGATCGCCACGTGGTATTCATCGTTCATCCCTGAAAATCGGCGGCATGATTTTGCCGCGCGGTGGAGCCCCTACTCAGTGTTGCGCACCACATAAAAAACGGTCAGTTCGATTTGTTTGATGGTCGGGTGGGTCGTTTCCAAGACGATCCGGCCGGCGCGCCCCCCCTCACCCCCCCCTCCCAAATTGTCCAGCGGAGCATCCTGGGGGACCTCGATGGTGACGGGACAGAGCCGAACGTTGGGTTTGCTGTCGTCGGGTTTGCCCACTTGGACCTTGAGGTATGGCGGCACCAGTTCCTTGACGGACAGCGTCGTTTCGTGGCGCTGGGGCCCTTTGACCGACACCGTGACCGTGCGGGTGGCGCCGCGGCCGTACGGAATGACACCCAACGTGACGGTGCGGGCGTGGGTCCGCACTCCGGGGCCGAACACGAGGATGTCACCGACGATGTTTCCCTTGATCGGGATTTGAAGGGGGGGCACAGCAGGAGCCATGTTGGTCGTCAACTCCAGCGTCTGCTGAAATGGCCCGAGCGGGAGTCCAGGTTTGAGCGTGATGCGAGCCATCAGCATCGAGCGGCTAAAAGCCTCCTTGGCTTCCTCCGCCGTCGGCGGCTCGAATTGCACTTCAAAAAACCCGCTGGTGTCCGGATTGAGAAATCGATCGCCGACGATGCTCAGCTTGTCCGTCTGATTCGTTTCCAGCCGCACCGACTCGATCACACTCGCGGAGGCCGGCACATTGGTAAAAGTCACTATCTCGCGGCTGCGCCGGACCGCATCCTCCACTTGGCCGACAATCGCCAGCACGAGCGACGGCCGTTTCTTGTCATTCGTCCTGAATGGCGCGGACTGCGC
Source organism: Pirellulaceae bacterium (assembly GCA_035512595.1). Lineage (GTDB taxonomy): Bacteria > Planctomycetota > Planctomycetia > Pirellulales > Pirellulaceae > DATKDU01. Next base: position 6,989 of record DATKDU010000156.1, on the reverse strand, counting down.
GAATTGCGGGTTCGATGAGCGAATCTCCCACTTCAGGACAATGTCTCGCTGTTGGCCGGGCGCGATTTCCAGGAGGTCCCCCTGCTTGAGATCCTCCCCGGAGGCACAGTCACAGCTCGGCTTTCCCATCACCAGCTTGAGCGTCTGGTTGCCGGAGTTGCGGACGACAAAAGTGTGCTTGCGTTTGGCCCACAGCGGCAGGCTGCCGAAGTCGTGGGTCTCTCCGCCGACGACCTGGAGGCGAGGACCTTCGTGACCTCCCTCGGGGACCTTCAGTTGCTCGAAGTACGCCACGAACGGCTTGGTGGGGAGCGTTTCTCCCACGAACGTTCGCGAAGCGGTCCAGATTCCCAGGCTGATGCCAATCGCCAGAAAGACGGCGGCCAGGATTACGGTCTTCATGGTGATCGCTGGGGAGGAGGGCGAGTCGTCATGCACAGCAGTGCTCACTATAACCTCAGCTTCCCTTCAGGGAGTCTCGATTGCCGAGCGGGAGCGATTGCAACCTAGCTTTTACGCAGAATCTGCATGGTTTGTTCGGCCGTTTCCGGCCGCCGCATCCGCCAGAGGGCCTCGTCCTGGCGCGGGTCGATCAGCCGGTTTTTGCGGAGTGAAAACTCCTCGTGCGGATTGAGGGCATCGAGCTGTAGCGCTTTGCCGGCCTGTCCTGTGGCGGCCTGGTCGTCGCCCCCCAGGTGAAGGACCCACGCGAGCTGCGCGCGGGCCAGCGCACTGTTCGGGGAGCGTTCCACCGCCGCCTGATACGCGGCAATCGCTTGCCGCAGAGGTTCCTCTTGATGCGATTGGCCGTAAGCTTGCAAATGCCATTCGCCCCGCTGGCGGTGCTGCTGATAGCGGGCGGGCCGCAGCCGCCGGCACTGCTCCGCGGCATTCGCAAAATCCTGCCAGCTTTCGTCACTCGGCGCGGCAAGCCAACGCTCCAAGTAAATGGGCGCCAGCCGCTCCCAGGGATCGCTATTGGCGGGATCGGCCGCCGCTGCCTCGGTGAGCCGCTCGATCGCTTCGTCCATCCGTCCCCTGCCCAGCACGGCTCGTTCCCACGCCGCTTGAGCGTCTTGCATCTTCGCCTGCGACCGTAAAACGGGTGAGTATTCGGTCCACAAGCAGGCCGCCGCCAGCGCCAGCGGACCGAGCAGTAGCGGCGGCAGCCACAGCCGCGAGACTTGCCAAACCAGGGGTCGCACTTCAACTTGTTGCAGGGCAACGGCCGCCAGGACGAGGCCAGACGTGACCACTCCGGGAAAGCTCGCAGCACCGGCGGCGCACAAGTTGAGCAGCAGCGTCATCAGTCCGATGACGGGCAACGTTTTTCCCAGCGATCCGTTTTCGATCCACGGATGGATTTGCCACAAAACCAGAGCAGTCAAGGGGAGACCGATCAGCAATATGCCGATGTCACCGCCGGAAGCGCTAGTCCACAGGGGATACATCGTCAGGAATGCCAGACCAAAGCCGAGCGCAATTCCGATCAAGCCCCCAAGGTAGACGCGGCGGATATCGTTCTGACGCGCACTGCCGCCGTCCTTCAACAGCGGCTCGGTCGGTTCGATGTCGCGGCGACGGCTCAGATCGAAGACCAAAGCGCCGATCCATAGCAAAAAAGTCACAAGGGCCGGCGTTCCCGCCGTGGCCCAGATTTCGAGAAACACGTTGTGCGGGTCGGCGACCGTTTCGCTCGCCTGCGGGAGCTTGTAGCGAGTGTAATAGTCCTGGAAATTCCCCGGCCCGCATCCCCACAGTGGAAAGTCGCCGATCATGGCTGCTGCCGAACGCCAGTATTCCAGCCGGTAGAGCACCGATTTGGGCGCTTCACTCAGGACCTGCAAATCGAGTCCGCCGACTGCCACCGCCAACAGCCCCATGAGCACCAGCACCACAAAAACGACTGCCGGCAATCGCCAGTCGAACCTCCAACCGCCGACGCGGCCGAACAGTCCGACGAGGATACCGCCGGCCAGCACGGCCACCAGGGCCGTGCGGCTCTTGGTGAGGAGCAAGCATCCGCAGCAGAAAACTGTGACGGCCAGTGCCGTCGCAACGAGCCTCACCGTCATCCACGGCGGATGATGTTGTCCGGTCTGCCAGAGCACCAGTGCCAGTCCGGCGGCCAGCACGGTCCACGGCGCGAGAAATCCGGCCAGCGAATTGGTTAGCGCGAACGTCGCCAGCGGTTCGACAGCCCGCACGCGGTCCTCGAAATGCCGTCGGACTGGCGAGTCCGGGTCGAGCGGAATGTCGTTTTCCTTCAGGACTTGCGCGGGGTTCTTCGCCAGTTCCTGCCGCACGGCCGGCATCGTGACAAAGTATTGGTAGTACGCCTGGCTCGTCAGGCAGATCGCCAGGCCCAGCATCACCGCCACGAGCGCCCGCGTCTGAACGGACGAAAGAAGCAATTGCCGCAGGAGGAAATAACCGACGCCGTAGCTGATCCACAGCCAGACGATGTTCCACGTGCCGCGCGTCACAATCCCTTCCCGCGGCAACAGCCCGCTGAGCGTGTGCCAGCCCACCAACAGGAGCAAGGCGGCATCCGACCACGAGAAGACGATTCGCGGCTGTGCGGAAAAGGCGGTGACGATTCCCCAAGCCAGGAACAGTACGCACCACAGCATGGCGGGCACGGCGTAGGTGCCGCCGGCAGCGACCGCTTCGCTGGGTATCAGATGAGGAGCAATGAGCAGTGCGACGGCGGCCGGCAGGAGCAGCGGGCGAAAGCGTTCCACCAGCGCCGGCAGCGCGCTGGCGCCGCCTGGCTGCCGCTTTCGCTGGTGGCGTTGCTTGCTCATCGACCGGCCCTGGCCCCTGGTTCCTGGCCCCCGGCCCCTGGCCCCTGCTTCCGGATCGTCCGCCGTGCGGTCGCTTCCAAGATAGCGATGAGCAGCAGCACGCAGCCGATCATCAGCATGATGATCACCGCCCCAATCGTATCGACTCGATGCAAAAGCAGCGCCCCCAGGCCGCACGTCGCCGTCGTCAGGTAGACCGTCAGCACGGCCTGCGGCTTTGTCAGGCCCAAATCGACGAGCCGGTGCGAGAAATGGTTCTTGTCGGGCTGAAACGGGCTTTTGCCGTTTTTGAGGCGGATGAGAATCACCGTCACCATGTCGTACAGCGGCACTGCCATCACGCACAGCGGCGTGAGGATCGCGTGCTTTCGGCCACCTTCATAATCGGTGTACGTGGCCAGCAGCGTTGCGACCGCGATGCAAAACCCGATGAAGTAGCTGCCGGCGTCACCCATGAAGATCTTCGCCGGCGGCCGATTATGGAACAAAAAACCCAGGATACCGCCGACGAGTACGAGCAGAAATCCGGCGACGAAGAGCTGTGGCCCGCGATTTTCCGGATCGGTCGCCAGCAGCATCACCGCCGCCAACATTCCGGCGGCAATCGTCGCCACGCCGCCAGAAAGGGCGTCCATGTTGTCGAGCATGTTGAACGAGTTGATTAACGCGACGATCCACAGTACCGACAGCGCGCCGGTCAGCCACGGCGAGGCGATGAATGCGGTCAGTTGGAGATTGTTGACGAGCGCCACGCAGGCCGCGGCAACGGCGAACTGCATCCCCAGCCGCAGTTGCCACGGCAGGCCGCGGCGGTCATCGGCCAGGCCGAGTGCCGCCAGCGCCGATCCGGCGGCCAACAGAATCCACAGCTTGCGAGATTGGAGCGCCAGCCCGCTGAGGTGCGGCTGCGCCAATTCCGGAATCAGTTCTCGCAGCGACGATTGAGTGGTCGCCAGATAGAGCGCAACTTGCCCCAGGGCGAACGCCCCGACGACACCTAGCCAGATTCCCAGTCCGCCTCCCAGCGGTGTCGGCGTCGTATGGACCTTCCGCTCACCCGGTTTATCGATCAGGCCAAAGCGGGCGGCATTCGTGCGAATGATATAGGTCGCCACGAGCGAAATGACGAAGCTCGGCAAGATCGCGCCGGCCAGCAGCAGAAGCAGACTCTGCGAATTCATTCCTGACCTGTCGCCTGGCCCCGTGCCGACTCACGATACGACTGCCGCAAGAATTCCCGGCAGCGGCAGAAGAACTCATGATAATCGGCCCGCTGATAGTCGGGATAGGTCCACGGCCGGAAGGCCCACGCTCCGCGCTGAAAATGGAGGGTGACCTCGGCGAATATCCCCTGCGACAGGTAGATCCGGTGGTCGCGGTCCTTGGTCGAAGCCAATACCAGCTTGGCCTCGGTGAGATATCCGGGGTCGAGGTTCAGCGGCCGCGGCTCAGGGTGGCTCGCCTGGCGACGATATTCGTCTTCCCAGGAAATCGCCTGGAGCTTTCGCTCGGCGAGCATCGCCGGATCGACGAGCCGCTCAAAGGCGAAGAACGTTTTCTTGAGATCCGGCCCCATCGTGGATTCGTAGTAGGTCGTCTCGCGATGATCGAACCTGGGGCTTTCCAGCGCGATTGGACCCCACGCGGCCTGGAGCGTTGTTTTTGCCCAATCCAGCGCGGCGTCGTAACGGCTGAAGGTGGCGGCGATAAGCAGAACAGGGCGATGCCTAAGTGAGTTGCTCATGCCTTCGCCTAAACGGACGGCGAGGTAGCCGAAGACGGGATTCACTCCACAGGTTGGCCAAACACTTTCACCTTCTTGAGGTGAAGGTATTCGCTCTTGTCATCAGGGAACCCGATCGTCACGTATCGCCCTTTCGCTGGCCGCGAGAAGGTCGCTCGATACTCTTTCTCGCCTTTGCTGGTTGTCCAGACTTTAGTGCCGCGACTCCCGGCTTCGCTTGACACCCAGATTGTGAGATCTTTGGCACGCGCCGTAGCAGCGGGAGTTTCATTTCCGTTCGCGATGTGGAGCCCTTCGATTACACACGCTCGCCCGAGGTCAATCACAATGTGCGCCCCGGGCTCGTTGCCCGTCGTGAAAGCCCAAAAGCCGCCCTTGCCGCGAGCGGATCCCGATACACCGCCAGGTGATGAGTATGCGTCATCGTCGTCCGATAGAAGGCTGTCCAGCGGCTTTATGCCCTCGTACCTCGAAGAAACTGTGTACGTCGCGCCTTTGGAAACAACTCGACCACCGCTCAATCCGCCTGTTCCGGAGGCTGACGCAACAATTGCAGCGCCAGAGCCGCCACCTACGACCGAAGGCAGATCTTTGAATTTTGTTGTCATGCTGAAGCGAATCTTCCCAGTCTCAACTTCGATTAGTCTCACATTGATCGAGGATTGATTGCCCGATGGAGCGATTGAACCGGTCAAAATTGCCCCTGCTCCAACTTGGCGCCCAATCGCCTTGGCAGACGCAGAGTCGAACACCGCGGTTTGCTGGATGGCCAGCTCAGTGAGAGCTTTGACCAGTAACGTCCGTTCGACGACGGGAACCTCTCGTTGCGCAAGTGCCGTGGTCAAGTGCTCCGATAGAATGACTCCTGATGCATCGTCGTTGAGCGTCGAAAACGGCAAAACAGCGATGGCATTATTGAATTTGGCCGGCTCCACTCGGTCACCGACTTCGAGCGCGATCTCCAGATCGCCGACCTGCTTTGCCTTGCAATACTTCTCCTGCACTTCAACCACTTCGAGATCCGATATTCGTCGCCGTTGCTTGCCGAGAACCTCGCCAGAAACCGGATCCTTGACTTCCGCTTCACCGCGGTAGACGCGTAACTGATCACCCACCGCAATGCCAAGCTGTTTGCCCATCGAGACGTAAATAATCGCGTTGTCGAGCTTTGCCACTGCCCCGGACGGCATTTCTTTGGCAGTCGCCTTTACGACCTTCCACGCAATGAACGACGGGAGCCCAACGACCTGAATTGCTGCGTTTTCCTGGTATCGGGTGAGTTTCTTGACCTCGTCGCGGCTGAATCGTTGCGTCCTTCCCGTCTTGATGTCAAGGGCTTCGATTTGCCCGCCGGCATCGGCCAGTAATTCACAAATGTGTGATGCATTCGCTAGCGTGACCAGTTGGATGAGGTCTCCGGCCTTTGGGGCGTCCTGAGAGTAGGCGACGGAACCACTACCAAAAATGATCGCAACGCATGAAAGAAGGCCAAAGAAACGTGTCATTTGGGCGAGTCTCCTTTGCTGTTCAAAGTCCGAGCGGATGATTCTGCCACAGCGGAACCCTCATTCGCAAGTCATCCTCGAAATTTAGCGATTTCGTCGTCGTAGACTAATCAATACGCCTTCGCCACCACCGCCCGCCTCGTGCTTGGGCGGCCGGTGACGATGCACTTGCCGCTTTCATCGGCCTGCGCCAGCGGCACGCAGCGGATTGTCAACTTGTGCCTCTTGAGCAGCTCGTCCATCTCAGGCGTTTCGCTAAAGTGGCAGTGGGCAAAGCCGCCGTGGATTTCTGGCGATTCCGGATTCTTGGGCGTGAACCAGGCGAGCAGCTCATTCAAGTCGTCGATCGTGCGTGTGTTCTCCTCGCGGAGATTCAGCGCCCGGTCAAACAGGTTGTCCTGAATCGCCTGCAACCGCGTCGCCACGGTCGCGACGAACTCTCCGCGCTCGACGCCGGCCTTCTCCCCCGTGTCGCGCCGCGCCAGGAAGACGCCATTCTTGGCAATGTCCTTTGGCCCGATCTCGGCTCGCAGCGGCACTCCGCGCTTGATGTGCTGCCAGTTCTTCTCGCCGCCGCGCAAATCCCGGTCGTCGATGAAGACGCGCACTTGTTCGCCGGCGAAGTCTTGTGCCGCGAGTTCCTTCTGCAAACTCTCGACGTACGGCATGACCTGCGTCTTCTCTTCCGGGCTGCGATAAATCGGCAGGAGCACCACGTGCTTGGGGGCCAGCCGCGGCGGACAGACCAGGCCGTCGTCGTCGCTGTGGGTCATGATCAGCGCACCAACGAGGCGCGTCGAAACGCCCCAGCTCGTCGTCCAGGCGTACTCGACTTGCCCGTTCTGATCCTGGAATTTTATTTCTTGAGCCCGGGAGAAATTTTGTCCCAAGAAGTGAGATGTTCCCGATTGCAGCGCCTTGCGATCCTGCATC
>DATKDU010000155.1:0-3745 GCA_035512595.1 Pirellulaceae bacterium | reverse complement strand
CGGTGGCACAGAGCAGACCATGCCTTCCCTGCGGCTCTGTGCCTCCGCGCCTTGGTGCCTCTGTGGAAAAAGCGATCGACACTGCCATTGCGAAACGGCCAAGCGCCGGATTCGGTTGCTAAACGGGGAAATTGTTTTCCGTTCGATCCCAAGGCCGGGGCTTCGGCGGCTTCAGCCCCAGCCACCAGCCGCTCCCGCGAAACCGCGCGGTAAACTGCCGGCATGGAGAGTGGCAAAAATGCCCCCGCGCCGACTGGCCACGCCGTGGTTGGCCGCTTGGCCCCTTCGCCCACCGGCGCGCAGCACGTCGGCAATGCCCGCACTTACCTGCTCGCCTGGCTCTCGGCCCGCTCGCAGCAGGGGCGCGTCATCCTGCGGATTGAGGACCTCGATTCGCCGCGCGTCAAAGCGGACGCTCAGCAACAAGCGATCGACGACTTGCACTGGCTGGGGCTCGACTGGGACGAGGGACCGGACGTGGGCGGTCCGCACGCTCCCTATGTTCAGACCCAGCGGCTGGCAGATTACCGCCAGGCCCTCGCCGAGCTAAAGCGTGCCGAGCGGATTTACCCTTGCTCCTGCACGCGCAGCGACGTGGCCGCTGCGGCCAGTGCTCCCCACGTTGGCCAGGAAGGCCCGCTCTATCCGGGAACCTGCTCCGGCCGCACGGTTGCCGATGCCGAGCCCCTCTCGGCAAAAAACGAGCCGTTCTGCTGGCGGTTTCGCACCACGACCAGGCCGCGGCATTTTCGCGACCGGATTGCCGGCGAGCAGGAGTGCATCGTCGCCGGGCAGCTCGGGGATTTTGTCATTGCCAAGAGTGACGGCACTCCGGCCTACCAACTGGCGGTCGTGGTGGACGATCACTTCATGGGGGTCAGCGAAGTCCTGCGTGGCGACGACCTGCTGTCCAGCGCCTTTCGCCAATTGGAGCTGTACGAATTCTTCCTCTGGCAGCCGCCGGCATTTGCTCATGTGCCGCTGGTCATCGGGCCGGACGGACGGCGGCTCGCCAAGCGGCACGGCGATACGCGGCTGGCCTTTCTGCGCGAGCAGGGTGTTCCGGCCGAGCGCCTGGTTGGTTTTTTGGCCTGGTCGTGCGGTTTGATTGCGAACAATCGGCCCGCGCCGGCGCACGAACTGATTGCCGGCTTCTCGCTGGCGTCCCTTCCGCGTCAGCCGCTGGTGTTTACGCCTGAAATGCTGAGCAGCCTGATCGGCGGCGTCTAGGACGCACCAGCGCGACTTGTCCCGCCCTGCACGGCCGGATAGGCTGCAAGGAAGACCCCGATCGAATCTTGCCATCCATCCGTCAAGGAGCCCGTCATGCGTTTCGGTCTCGTTAGCGCTATCTGCCTCGCCCTCGCGGGGACGGCCATTCCCGCCTGGTCCGTCGCCCAGGAGTCGAAAAAGGCCAAGGAAAAACCAAAGCCGGCCGCCGCCGAGGAAGAAGACTCCCTGGCGGAGCTCGAGAAGATGTTCGTCGTCCCCGAATCGACGAAGGTCGATGACTACTCCCGCTTCCTCGACCGGATCATGAAGTTCCGCCCCAATACGAACGAAGAAGCGCAGATGCACAACCGCAAAGCCCCGCTGGCCCTCAAAAAGGCCTCCGAAAAAATCGTCAAGCTGGAGAAGAACACCAAGTCGGATGTTTACCGCCGGGCCAACGGCATTCTCGTCGTTGGCGAAGCCAACGAGCTCCTTCAGAAGCTGGCCCAGACTGAGGACGGCGTTCCCGACGAGAAGCTCAAGGGTCTGATCGACAAGGTGGCCAAACATCTGGCCCTGGGCGAACCGGGCGAGGAGGAAGCCCAGATGGCCCTCTCGCTCGGCAACGCCTTTGAGCAGCTCAACAAGCCCGAGCTGGCTCGCCAGGCTTACGAAGCCGTCGCCAAGCCGATCTCTGCCGCGAAGGATCCGGCGGTGGCCAAGACCGGCGCCCGGCTGGCCGGCATGGCCCATCGCATGGGACTGGAAGGGAAGCAGGTCGAGCTGACCGGCAAGACGATCGACGGCAAGGAATTTGACATCGCCTCCCTGGAGGGGAAGGTCGTGCTCATCGACTTCTGGGCCACCTGGTGCGGCCCTTGCCGCGCCGAGCACCCGAACATCCAGAAGAATTACGAAGCCTACAAGGACAAGGGTTTTGAGGTGGTGGGGATCAGTCTCGATGACGACAAAGACGCCCACCGCGAGTACCTGGAAAGCGAGCACGTGAAGTGGGTTTCGCTACACGACGGGGCCGACGGCGACCTTGCCGTGAAGTTCGGCATCGTCGGCATTCCGACGATGATGCTCCTGGACAAAGACGGCAAGCTCGTCACGATGAGCGCCCGCGGCCCCGAGCTGGGCAAGCGGCTGGAAGCCCTCCTCGGTCCGGCCGGCGAGAAAAAGACCGACGCGAAAGCGGAGACCAAGTCCAAGGCCAAAGACGAGTAGCGTCTCGATCCGCCCACGTCGGCGCTCGTGCTCCGCAGCTTGCAAGTGGCCAGTCGGTGTCGTCTTACGGCGCGCCGACTTTCGCTTGGATCAGCACATCCAGTTCACTCTTCAGCCGCGGAAGGATCTGGTCGTAAGGATACGCCCCCAGCTCCGTTTCACCCCGCTTGAGATTGACGAAATTCGGCCCGCACCACAGACCCAGGTCGGCGTCGTCGGTCTCGCCGGGGCCGTTGACGCGGCAGCCCATGACGGCAATCGTGATCGCGTAGTCCTGGGCGTAGGCGGTCATCTCCTTGACCTGCTGGGCCAGCTCGATGAACGCCTGGTTCTCCACCCGCGAGCAGCTCGGGCAGGAGATGATGTTCAAGGTTGGCAACCCGTACGTCACCACGCTCCGCACGCGGCCGGCGTAGATGTCGTCGAGAATCTGCCGGCCGGCGGCAATCTCTTCGGGCTTGCGCGGGTTGGGAACGGTCAGCGACACCCGGATGGTGTCGCCAATGCCGCGGCTGATGAGCTGCTCGAAGGCGATGCGGGTTTTGATAATGCCGTCGGGTGGCAGGCCGGCCTCGGTGACCCCCAGATGGAGCGGCACGTCGGGGCGTGTTTCGGCAAAGCGGCGGTTGACCTCGACGACCTTCGCCGGATCGGAATCTTTGAGCGAGACGTTGTACTGCGTAAAGCCGAGACTATCGAGCAGTTCGCAATGCTCCCAGGCGGACTCGAGCATCGGCGTGATCGAATCGTCGGCCGCGTACTTCTCCTTCTTGGCCGGATCGACGCTGCCGCAATTGACGCCGACGCGGAGAGCGCAGCCGCTGTCTGCCGCCACGCCGGCGATGTACCGCACCTTGTCCTGCCAGGGGCGGGTCGGCTCGTGGTGGTAAAGGTGGCCCGGGTTGTAGCGGACCTTGTCCACGTGCGGGGCGACCAGCTCCGCCAGGCGATAGTTTTCCTGCAAATCGACAGACAGGTTGGCCTTCGTCTGCTGGCGGATTTCGGCCAGGGCCTCGGCATCCTTCTTGCTATCGACGGCGATGCGGACGACGTCGGCCCCCGCCGCGTGCAGTGCGTTGACCTGCTCCACAGTGGCGTCGATGTCCTGCGTATGCGTTGCCGTCATGCTTTGGACGGCAATGGGGTGGCCGTTGCCGATTACGACCGAGCCGATGCGGACCGTGCGGGTCGGATTGCGGCGGATCTCGATCGACATGGGCAAAAGGGGCGGAGTGAAGGTCTGAATGCTTTTGTGGTTACAACGTCGGCAGCGAGGCTCGGTGCCTCGCCTTCCGTCATTCTG
>DATKDU010000154.1:0-3604 GCA_035512595.1 Pirellulaceae bacterium | reverse complement strand
TGTCCCGCGTCTTGAACATCGCATGCCGCGAGCCCCCTTCGGGATTGAACCCTTCGGCGACGGCAATCCCTTCCAGGAGCGTCGATTTGCCGCTGCCGTTCTCGCCGACGAAGAAGGTCACCCGCGGATGGAGCGTGAGCGTGTGCAGGTGCTTGATGGCGGGGATCGAAAAGGGGAATTCGTCAAACGACTTGACCCACTCCCGCATCAGGGTGACGCTCTGGACAAACGGCGGATCGGTGGGCTTGCGCATCTTTGTGGGGCAGGTTTCCAACCTGCCCTAGCATCGCGTGCGATAATCGCTTAGCTGATCCATCCCGCCGCCTCTTTCGCCCAGTATGTGAGGATCATGCTCGCTCCGGCGCGCCGAATGGCGGTTAGCGACTCCAGCGCCACCGCCTTCTCGTCGATCCAGCCCTTCTCCGCCGCTGCCTTGACCATGCTGTACTCGCCGCTGACGTTGTATGCCGCCAGCGGCACGCCGGGGAACGCTTCGCGGACATTGCGGAGGATGTCGAGATACGCCAGTGCCGGCTTGACCATGATGATGTCGGCCCCCTCGGCCAGATCGAGCGACACTTCCAAGAGCGCCTGGTCCGCGCCGGCCGCATAGTCCATCTGGTAGGCCCGCCGGTCGCCGAATTGCGGCGTGCTCTCCGCGGCCTCGCGGAATGGGCCGTAAAAAGCGCTGGCGTATTTGACCGCGTACGACAGGATCGGCAGATGCTCGTAACCGCCGCCGTCGAGGGCCGTGCGGATGGCCCGCACCATGCCGTCCATCATGCCGCTGGGGGCCACCATGTCGGCGCCGGCCTTGGCGTGGCTGAGCGCCTGCCGTGCGAGCAATTCCAGCGTGGCGTCGTTGTTCACGTCCGGCCGACCGGTGCGATTATCGACAACGCCGCAGTGCCCGTGGCTGGTGTATTCGCAGAAGCAGACGTCGGTGATCACCAGCAGCTCCGGGGCCGCGTTCTTGGCCGCCCGAATCGCCTGCTGGATGATTCCGTGCTCGTTGTACGAGTCGGTCCCGCGATCGTCCTTGTGCGACGGAATGCCGAACAGAATCACCCCGCCGAGGCCGAGCTGCGCGGCTTCCGCGGCCTCCTCGGCGATCAGATCGACCGAGAGCTGCGCGTGCGGCGGCATCGAGCCGATCGGCTGGCGGACGCCCTTGCCGGTGCGGGCAAAGAGAGGGAGGATGAAGTTCCGCGGGTCAAGCCGCGTCTCGCGAACGAGCTCGCGAACGGCCGGATGATACCGCAGCCGGCGCAGTCGAGTGTTGGGGAAAGCCCCTTCGGTGGTCATACGTCTGTTATAGCACGAACAACCGCAGAATTCTCGGCGTTTTTCGCAAAAGCTGATTTGCCGAAAAGGGCGGAAAAGGGAGGAAAAAAGTGGGCCAGGGTGTCGGCGACACCCCGCCTCCTGCCGGCCGAGCACATTCAAAGCGTTGGCGACTGAACCACCTTTTTTGCCCGCCACTCCTTCACCGCCGCGAAGTACCGCTCGTTCGTCATCTCCGGGTCGTGCTCGATCGTGACCAGGCTGCCGCAACTCACGCCCCCGCTGACGAGCTGGCACTTCGTTCGAAAACTTGACCGAGGAGGTGCTCGGCGACCTGCTCCAGCTCGATCCCCTCCAGCTCGACCAGTACGTCCTGCCAGGCCAGTAGGTCCTGCCGGGTTTCTCCGCCGATCTGAACGGTGAGCGCGAACGCTTGCTGGGGCTCGGTCACGGGTCGCAATCCTCCCACTGGTCGCACACGTCGCTCGGATCGACCACGCGGCGGGCCCACACGTCGTCGAAATCTTCTCCCTCGATCAGATCGACGTCCTGGCCGTCCAGGATGACGTCGGTGCCGTAGTCCCACTTCCTGGTCGCTACGTTGTCCGCGTGGAAGCACAGCAGGTGCTGCCGGCGGACCAGGTGAGCCAAGCGGCAGTTCCCGCAGCGCTGCTCGGGAACCTGCTCACGATGACTGGGCGGTCGCCTCTTGGATCTCCACCTCCAGCCCGCTCCCCCTGTAGCTGGCGGCCACCTGCTCCGCCCGCTGGCGGCCGGTCACCTTCTCGCTGGCCACGATTCTGCCGATCACCGGCACCCGGCCGAGCACGCTGAACTCGTCGGCAAGATTGCCGGCTTGCTGGGTGCCGGGCTGGCGGGGGCCCTCCTGAACCGCCTCTGGCCGGTGCTCAGCTACCTGAACCGCGTCCGCGTGCGGATGGAGCAGCGACACTTCCCCGCTGACGATCGGCTGTACCGGATGGTGGTCGAGGCCAGGGACAAGATGCACTCGCTGACGGTGGAGCTGCACTACATGAGCTGCCAGGGCGGATTAGGGGGGCCAGGGCGCCAAGGGTAGAATCTCAGCATGTGCGGCCGCTTCAATCTCCGAACCCCGATGACGGTCCTGGCTGAGCAGTTTGTGTTCGACCTGAGATGCATTCTGGCCGCAGTACAACATCGCCCCCACGCAGAAGGTCGCTGCCGTCCGACTGGTGGGACGGCAAGCGGCAGCTCGCCATGCTCCACTGGGGCCTGGTGCCGAGCTGGGCCAAGGATTTGAAGATGGGGATCAACACCATTAACGCGCGGGCCGACTCGGTTGCCGATCGCCCGGTGTACCGGGCGGCCTACGAGAAGCGTCGCTGCCTGGTGCTGGCCGACGGCTATTACGAGTGGGCAACGGTCGGCAAGGCCAAGCTCCCCTGGATGTATGAGGTGGACGGGGGCAAGCCTTTCGCGTTCGCCGGGCTGGGGGAGTGCTAGCAGGGGGACAAGCCCTACGCGTGGGAATCGTGCGCGACGATCACGACCGATGCCATCCACACGCGGATGCCGGTGATCCTCGACCCGGCCGACTACGACGCCTGGCTGGCGGGCGAGCAGATCCCGCTCGTGCCGTTCCCCGCGGATCCGATGACGGCCAAACCGGTCAGCACGTTCCTTAACAATGCGAGGAATGAGGGGCCGGAGTGCATCGAGCCCCGGCCCGCGTAGCTACTCGTCCCGGCACTCCACCTCCAGCAGCTCCAGCTCCTGCCGCACGGCTCGCTTGAACTCGTCGAGCACGCTCTCCGCGGCCTGCTCGGGGGTCAGGTGGGCGGCGACCCAGCGTTCGTCGGCGTACTGTTGGCACAGCTCTCGGAGGCTGAGCTTGGTAGGGCTGTCGCGGCAGCGCGTGGCGGGTGTTAACTGTCGCAAGCTACTCCGTGAAAGCACGTCGACCCGACTTCAGCGCGGGAATTCATCTAGGGCATCGACCCAGCCAGCTCTACCTGCGCGACCGGCCCGATCTGCGGCGGCCGCCGGAGTTGCGGGAGTGGCAGGCGCCGCTCGGCTCGCACGACTCGCAGGAGTTGCCATCGCGGTCCTGCGAAGGATGTAGTTTCCCTTAACTAACTCTCCGAGGAACGAACCGTCCGCGCGCCACAGCTTGTCATCGTCTCCAACCCATCCCAGGTATTGGGACGAGGCGTCGAAAAGCCGGCTGCCCTTTATGAATCCAAAGTACTGACCTGACCAGCGATAAATCCGTGTCATTGCACTCCCCCGATTTGCGTAGGTGACCGGGACCAAATGGAACGTGTTTGCCGACGCCGCC
>DATKDU010000153.1:0-12297 GCA_035512595.1 Pirellulaceae bacterium | reverse complement strand
GGAGAATCCAATGCACCGCTGCGCTCGCCCCCAGCACACTGACGAGCACGCCTTCACCGGGCTCAACGCCCGCGTGGCCGAAGGGGTGCGCCTGATCAGCCGCCGCAGCACGCTCAAGGCGAGCGTCGCCGGCCTGGCGGGGCTCTCGCTGCCGGGACTTTTGGCGTCGCAGGCAGCCGCCGCAAAGGCGGGACAGCCGATCGGCAAGAAGAGCTGCATCCTCATCTGGATGACCGGCGGGCCCAGCCACATCGACACGCTCGATCCCAAGCCCGATATGCCGCCGGAAATCCGCGGGCCGTTTGAAACGATTCCCACGAAGCTCCCCGGCATTCGCTTCTGCGAGCATCTGCCGAAGATTGCCGGGATGATGGACAAGCTGACCGTGATCCGCTCCGTTGATTGCCGCTTTTCCAATCACGAGCCGAACATGGTGATGCAGACGGCGAACCTCGCCAACGAGCCGCGGACGAACCCGGAGGCGAAGCACTATCCGGCCATTGCGTCGCTGGTGGCAAAATTCCGCGGGCCCAACGATAAGGCGATGCCGCCGTATGTCGTCTTGAACATGAAGTCGAAGTCGCACGTGGCCTTTGCCGGCGACGCGGGAAAGCAGTTTGAGCCGCTGATCGCTAGTGACATCGCAAAACTGCTGGAGCCCTTGGCCGAATTGTCGCAGGAGCGGATGCGGACGCGGCGCGATTTGCTGACGCAGTTCGACAAGCTGCGGCAAGGTCTCGATCAGGACGGCTCGATGGCCGCACTGGACAGCTACTCGCGGCAGGCGATCGAGATGGTCTCCGGCCCAAAGGCTCGCGAGGCATTCGACCTGTCGCGCGAGCCGGCCGCCACGCGCGAAAAATACGGCGACAACCCGTGGTGCCAGCAGGTGCTCCTGGCGAGGCGGCTCGTCGAGGCCGGCGTCAACTTCGTGACGATCGACCTGTCCAATCACGGGGCCAGCGGCACTTGGGATACGCACGGCGACAACATTCCTCCCTACGGCGGCATTTCCAAGGGGCTCAAACCGCTGCTGCCGATCTTCGACCACCTGCTGACGACGCTGGTCGGCGACTTGACCGAGCGCGGCCTGGATAAGGACGTGCTCGTGATCGCGATGGGGGAATTCGGCCGCACGCCGCAGATCGGCACGCAGGGGAGCACCGACGGCCGTAATCATTGGCCAGTCGTGATGTCGATGACGCTCGCCGGCGGCGGCATGAGGCACGGGCGGGTGATCGGCGCGACCGAGCGCGATGCCGGGCACATTGCCGAGCGCCCCGTCACGCCGGCCGACATTGCCGCGACGATCTACCGCCACTTCGGCGTCCCCGAGAATTCGCAATACATCGACTACCGCGGCCGCCCGCGGTTTCTGCAAGAAGGCGGGCAGGCGATCGGGGAGTTGTTCTGAGCGATTCAATGAACATCGACTTCATCCGCCGCGAGGTGCATCGCCTGATCAAGCAGTCCCCCTTTCGCCCGTTTGTTCTCAGCCTTGAAAACGGGGATCGGGTGACCATTGAGCATCCCGAGAACATCGCGTTCGATCCGGGAAACGGGAACGGGCAAGGCTCGCGCGACTTCTACGTCCTGACGAAAGACATGCGTCTTTACAGCACGTTCGACGCCGTCACCAGTGCAGCAATGCTCGACGACGGGGAGCTATAGCAGCATCAAGGTGCGGAGTCCGCCGTCCCTTTCAAGGCGCTCACGCGAAACTCCGCCCTGAGCTCGATCTTGACCGTGGTGGAATTGCCAAGTTGAAAGCCCACGTCGATGGCTCGGCGTCGTTGGGTATCTACAGCTGCGAGCACCTGGTCGGAATCCATATCGATGTACTCTCGATTGTAGTCGCGCTCCCGGACCACCTCTTCCAACCGGTGAATTCCCAGCACCTCTACTCCCAAAACTTCTGCATCGAGACGGGCTTGAACGAGCGCATCTCGAAGTGCATCCTGGCGCAGCCTGCGGCGAGTCGCTTGAAGCTGACTGTAATTCCACTCGAGTCTCGTGAGCCTGGCCCCTTTGTGACCGGCGACGGCGCTGAGAATCGCCGGCAGCAATTCCAGCTTCACCATTTTGATGCTGATTCGGTACTTCGCCGATGACGACTTGATCAGCAGTAACGACTGAGAATTGACTTCGACGCTGCGGAGTTTGATCTTTTGCTCGTTGACCCCAGCCTGCTTGAGCGACTCGACCATCTCGCGCACTTCCTTGGCTTTCTTGAACGCCTCATCGCCGGAAAACACGCTGCTCCCCTCGATGACTACGGACAGGTCGGCCGAATCAGCATCCAGTTCCGCTTCCGCAATCGTGCGGACGGTGAGTGTGTCTTCGCTCATGGGTGTAGCTCGCGGTAAATCGTCGCCCCCTTAAAACTCTCCCCTCTTCGGCCGCAACTCCCGCGGAACGGGCGGCAGCGGCGGCGGCAATTCTTCGGCGGGATCCTTCTTTTCCTTGGCCTTGAACGCACCGCTTGCGCCGCCGAACAGATTGAACAGCGGCAAATCGTCGAGCTTGATCCCTTCGCTCGCCTGGCGCTGCATGTCGATTGCCAGGTGCGCCTGCACGTGGTCGTCCTGCTTGATCAGGCTGGCATCCAGGCCGCGGAACCAGGTTAGCAGTGGCGCTTCATAATCGGCCGGTGGTGATGAGCCGGCGACTGCCGTCGATTGCCACATTTCGCCCCCTTGATTCGCGGCCAGCTCGTACTCGCCGCCGAGCGTACACCGCAGCTCCGCATCAAGCAGTTCTTCCGCCACCGCCAGGCAGTCCTCCATCGGCACTCGCAACTGTTGATTGAGCACGTGCAGGAATCGCACGTTGCCATCGGACGCTTGCACGGCCCGCTGATAATACGTGCGGTTGATCCAGCCGGCCAGCTTCGACTCCGCCAGGTTGCCGACGTGGACGCGAATCTGCGCCGGCTCGGCCGCCTCGGCCACGCGGAGGTTCGGCGTCACCTCCGCCAGAAGCTGCGGGTCGAACGACAGCACGGCAAAGCCCGCCCCTTCCCGCTTCCACAGACCAAACGGCAATCGCGAAAAGCCGAACTCATCGGGGGGCTCGCCGCCAAGTCCCAGCGGCAGCAAATCCAGAAAGCCCGGCTTCGGCCAGCCGCCGACGTACCCGGGAGTGCCGCGGAGCATTTGAATCGTCTGCAAAAAGCCGCGCGGCGCAAGCTCGCCTCCCGGCGGCATGTCTTGCACGCCGAGGAACAGGTGATGCGGCGGAATGTGCGGCATCAGCAGGCCGCCGCGAACGGCCGCCTGGAAGTTGATCACGTCCCCCGGCGCGGGCGAAATCATCTCCCGCGTTGGCGGGCCGAGAATCGAAAGAATCCAGCCGTACTTGCCGTCGTCGAGGGGCGCGATCGCGCCGTCGATGGTCACGCGCTCCAGTCCGTTCTTGTCGAGCGCAAAACGCTTCACCGCCACCGCCAACGGGTCCATCTGCCCCCACGATTGGTAAGTTCGCGCCATCGCTTCGTAAGCTGCGGCCTCCCGCTCCGTCACGCCTTTCAACTTGACATCGGCAATCGGCAGGAATGTCCCGCGGGCGCCCCGCTGCGAGTCGAGCGGGCCGCCGTCCGTGAGGATCGGCCCGCTGCCGTCGGGCCGCCGGCCGAATCCCTCCGGCAAAAAGCCGCCGGCGACGAGATCTTCGATCGTCTCGCTGGCGACGCGCTCGCCGCGCGCCGCATGCTGCGCCAGCGACAAAATCTCCATGTCGGTCACCGATGCCAGCCGCCGCTTGAGCTCGATTTGATACTGCGGGCTGACGAGCCCCTCGAAGAATTCTGTGGACATGTACACGAAAATGGTGTCCGCGCGCGAATTGGGGAATCGGGCCCTCGCCTGGCGGAATGCTTCGCTGTCCCCCAGCGCGCCGCGCCCCTCGCCCGCCGCGAAAAACCCTTCCACAACCGCCCGCGACGTCGTCACCAGATGAAAGTTGCCTTCGACGGCGTGAAACGACCGCAGCCGATTGTCGGGCGTCGAGACAAACGAAACCTTTCGGCCGGCAATTTCAATCGTCTCTTCGACCGCTCCCCGCGCTTTGTCCCGCGCCACCGCCCGCCGCCGCTGCTGTGTCAGATCATTGCCCAAAACATCAGTACTGTGCGCCTGAAAGAGAATGCCGATGGCGGCCCCTTCCTGGACGAACGTGTCGCGGCCGAGCAGACAAACGTCGGCAATCACGCGGTCGCCGAACAACTCGGCCAGCTTGTTCTGCTCGAGGCCGAGCTGCGCTTGCACGCGGTCGTTCAGCGGCGGGAAGTAGCCCCGCAGCGTGATCATGCTCGACAAATCGCCGCCGTGCTCCTGGATCAGCTTGTTCAGCCACAGGTAGTTGGAGAATTTGCCGAAGCGGACGTAGAAACATTCCGCCGGAACGTGCATCGCCAGCGGTTCGACCTCGACGTCTCCTTCCAGCGGCGGAAACTGCGGCGCTCGCCACGCCGGCCCGGCTGGCAGCGGCAGATCGGCGATCTGGCCGAAATCACCGCGGCCGCTCATCGTCTCCCGCAGCGTCTGCCTCCGCAGCCGCTCCACTCCCGTCAATAGCTCCAGCGACTCTTGCGCGCTGCTTGGCTCGCGCTCCACTAGCCGCGGCAATTCCATCCTCAATCTGACGGACAGCATGGTCGTCAGGTAATCCTGCACGAGCGGCGGATGATCGCCCGCATCGGTTTGCCGCCGGGCCGCGAGCGTGTATTCCCGCCACCAGCGATCGAGCAGCCGCGCATCGCCGCGGTCGCGGATGCGGAGCCGCGGCCGGGGGCGCGCAGGACGCGGATCTTCGGCCGGGAGTCTCGGCGTCAGCACGAGCTCGCGCGGCGCGGGAGTATAGAGCGTCAGCCGCAGCGGTGCGTCGCCGCGGAAGAGAAACTGAATCGTCGCCGTCCCGGGTCCGTCGGCAATCGGCTGGCCGAGGATCTGCCCAATCACCTGGCCGACAACGCCAGTGGTGATTGCCGGATAATGGACTCGCCCGTCGCGCTCCTCGATCCGCAGCCGCGACACGTCGATCGTCCCCCCCGCATCGGCGGCCGAGAGGGTAATTCGCCCGACGCCAAAAGGCTCCCCGGCGACCGCGTCGCCGTCGATCCGGGCGCTGGCGACCGTCGCGGCAATCAACACCATCGCCAACCAAAGGGCGGCGGCGAGCGACCAGCAAATGGCCCTAACTCTCGCCGGGGCCATGGTTTGCGGGCCGGCAAACATCCCCACCCAAAAGGGTCGCTGCGCAAAATTCCCTCCTCTTGGGCTCTTGATCCGTAGAGTCGCGTGCATCCTCTGCCTCCACTCGCCAGCGGGAAGAAAAATCCAAGCGCCAATCCGCTTATTGTATGCTTCAGGCACGGACCGGGCAGGTGGGCCGTGCATTCGATCCTGCGAATCGCGTCGTTGACCAGGGCCGGAAAAACGCATTTATGGAAGTCGTGCTCGGCCTGCTGTGCGGACTGGCCATCGTGGTCGCCGTGATCACGGTCGTAGGCCATTTGCTGTGGCTGTTCTTTGCGGCCATCGTGCGGGCCATGTCGGGGGAAGACTCCGCGCGGCAGGTTCCATCACCGCGGCCGTGTCCAACGTGCGGACGGATCGGCACAGTCGTCGATGGCCGCTGCCGGGCGTGCGGCGCTGTGCCGGCCATCTCGCCTCCGGCAACGCTCACGCAAGAGCTCGAAGCGACCGCGCGGCATCTGGAGCGCATGCTGCGCCGCGGCATTATTCGCCCTGAAGAATACGAGCGAATGCGGGACGCCATCCGCATGGACTTGGCGCGGCTGGCTCAAGGCGAAATGCCGCGGCTCGGGCAGCCGGCGTCGGCAGTTCCACCTCAAGTAGCGCCCGCCGCGAGCGAAGCGGTGGTGAATGCGACGCTCGTCGAGGCACCGCCGGCGGCTTCGCTTGCACCGCCTGAGCGCTTGAGGCCAGTCGCCGAGAGTCCGCTTGCGACAGCGAACCCCTTGGCGCCGGTGCGCGTTCCCGGCGTGGTTCATCCGCTGGATAAGCCGGAGCCGATCAAGCCCCCTGTCTCGCCGCAGCCGTCGCTCCCGGCCCGCACGCTGGCCGACATGCTCCAGAGCTTCATGGAAGAGAGCAACATCCGCTGGGGGGAGGTCATCGCGGGGACTGTGATCGTCGTCTGCGCGATTGGCCTGGTCATCAGCCTGCGATCAACCCTGAAAGCGATTCCGTACGCCCCCGCCCTGCTCTTCATGCTCTTCACGGTGGCGTTTCACGGCGCTGGCCTGTACTCGCTGCGGCGGTGGAAGCTGCACGCGATCAGCCGCGTGATCCTGATCATCGCTCTGCTGCTGGTGCCGCTCGGATTCAGCGCTGGCATCGTTCTGTCCGGCACGGGCGAAACGCGGCGCGGGGTGACCGATCCGCTCTTTCTTGCGGCATTTTCGATCGGCACGCTGGTTTTTGGCTGGGTGACGATCAGTGCCGCCCGCGAGACGGTGGGCCGGGGTTGGTGGCGGTTGTCGCTGGCTGTGCTGGGCTCGTCGCTAGCGCAGGTCGTGGTCAGCCGCCTCGCCAGTGCGGAAATGCCTCTGGCGAGAACTTTGTTTTTGGGCGGATTGCCGCTGGCATTTTTTCTCGTGGCCAGCGGGGGGCAATTGCTGCTCTCGGGGCTGCGCGCGCGGATGAACCGCAATCGCGTTGTGGAATTGTTCCTCGTTGTGGGCATCGGCCTCTTTGCGCTGCTGGTGCCGCTGGCGCTCCTCGTACACTCGAGCGGCCCGCGATTGGCCACGATCGCCAGCCTCAGTCCGATCATCAGCCTGGCGGCAGCGTCGCTCTTGGCAGCCGGACTGGCCGTTCACTTGCGCACGCTGGCAAAACGACTGGCGCCCTATCGCTTCGCGGGGACGGCCGTCGCGGTGACGGGCGGAATGGCGATGGCCGCCGCCGTCGCGCTGGCCTGGCCGCGGCCTGATCTGCTGCTGATCGTGGGAATCGCCAACGGCATCGTACTCGCGGGGCTGGGGATCGCCAGTCGCCTTGCGGTGCTCCACGCGGCGGCGCTGGCGTGCAGTGCGCTGGCGGCAGTGATTGCCACGCATCATCTGGCCGGCACGCTGCCGCTGGAGACGGCCGACCCGAGCGTGCTGCTCCACGCATTAATTACCTGCCGCAGCGGCCTGGTCCTGACGTTGCTCTCGGCAGCCGCCTGCGCCGCGGGATGGCAACTGCGGAAGCTCGGTCGCCGCGAGGATGGCACGATGCTGCTGGGAAGCGCAGGCGTCTTCAGCCTGATCAGCGCGGTGTTGGCAGCATTTGTCGGCTATATGCCGGAGGAAGTGTGGCACGGCACGTTGATGCACGATGCGCTGTGGGCTGCACCGCTGCTCGTCGTACACGGGCTGGCGCTGATCGCATTTGCACCGACCATCAGACAGCCGGCAGCCGCAGTCGGCGGCTCGGCACTGTTGTGGCTCGGCTTGGTCCACGGTGTGGCATGGAACGAGTCCGTGAGGCATACGCTAAGTGTGATGCACCTGCTTCCCGAGCGGCCGGTGCTGTGTGCCACGCTGGTTCATAGCGTGCTGACGGCGCTCCTCTCGCTCGTTGCGGCAGGGCGCGGCATTCTCGCCGGCGAAAGCGAGTTCGGCGGCCAGTCGCGATCGTCCAAGTGGAAGGATCTCATCCAGCCCCTCTCGCTTACGGCGGTCGCAGCACTAGCTGGCGCTTTGCCGTTCATCCTCTGGGCCAACGCGGCACAGCTTTACTGGCACGCCTCCTATGCCGCCTGGGGTGCGGGCGTTTGCCTGGCAATGCTATTGATCTGGCGGCACTCGGCGGCATTCGCTTCGCTTCAAGCGATGCTGGCGCTGTCTGCCGGGTTCTTTACCGCCGCCGTTTGCCGCTCGCAGCTCGCCAGCGCCGATTGGCGGTTCGACTGGCGGCATTTCGACGCGCAGCTCGTTGTCGTGGCGCTGGCAGCGGCGGCGTGGAGCATTTTTCGCCGGTATTCCAGGCGCTGGCCGACCGTGCGGCAGCTTGTGGCGGACCAAAGTAGTCCGCTCGCTCCGCGAGCGGACGGACAGGCTGGAAGCCTGTCCTACGTAACGGTCGATCAAGGCCTGCTCGTATTGGCCGCGGTGACAGTGCCGCTGCTGGCAATTGCCGGCGTTTGGACCGGCATCCTGCGGGAACTTGATGCGACGCTCCGAGGGATGGAAATGCCGATGGCTGCCTGGACCGCATCGGCAGGAAGCATTGGCGACTGGCTGGCCGTGGCGGCAGTCGCGGGAGCGCTGATCACGATGCTCATCGTCGAGGGGCGCGTGCGGGATGCGCTGGGATGCCTGGCAGCGGTCCTGTTTGCCGTGCCGTGGC
Organism: Pirellulaceae bacterium; assembly: GCA_035512595.1. Classification (GTDB taxonomy): domain Bacteria; phylum Planctomycetota; class Planctomycetia; order Pirellulales; family Pirellulaceae; genus DATKDU01. The sequence continues at coordinate 3,937 of DATKDU010000153.1, read as the reverse complement.
TAGCGGCCGGCCGGTTCGCCGAGCCGATCGCGGTCGCTTCGGCGGCGCGGTGGGGACTGGCTTTGTATGTGGCCGGCTTTTGTGCCGTGTCGCTGGTGGCGGGACGCTGGTTGGCCGCGCGAAAGGATGTGCTCGGAAACACTGCCGCGTTGGCGGCGCGGCCAATCTTTGCCATCTGGCCGTTTGTGCTGGGGGCCGCCGCGATTCTGGCGATCACGATTGCCGTCGTGGTGCAATCGCTAAGCGGCAGCGCGCTCGGCGGCCCAGCGACCGGATCGTGGTTCCATGCGATCGGTCCCACGCTCTCCTTCGGCATTCCGCTGTCCGTGCTCGTTGTAGCGAGTCTGGCGTTTTCGCTCGCCTGGCGGCGGACGGAGATGTCGATTCTGGCGTCGGCCCTGTTCCAGTTGACCGCCAACCTGGCGTTTCTGATCTATCTCTCATCCTCAACCGCGGCCAGCGTTCCCGTCCGCTGGGTCGAGTGGCTGCAGTGGAACGCGCTGGCGCTGGGGCTGTTTGGCGTGGTGTGGTCGGGAATCGAAGCGTGGAAGAAGCGGCTCGATGCCAAGCTGGATGTTCGCGGCAGCGATTTGGCGATGGAGCGACTCGGAAATCTGGCCCAACTCTTCTTGTGCGGGATGGCGGTTCGCGGGCTGGCCCTCTGGGCGGCGGGAGCGGTGGCCCTCGATCCCGACGAGCAATTGTTTGTCACGGGGCAGCTTGGCGACTGGACCAGCTACGCCGCCCTCGGTTTTGCGGCGGCATTTCTCGTGTGGCGTTCGCAGCGGCGTTTGCCGTACATGGGGCTGGGAATCGTCGCCGTGGGTGCAATGCTCGTCGCCTTTGTTGCGGCGACGTGCGACGGCTACGACCCCACGCGGCAATGGCTCGCTTACCACGTGCTGACGATGGGCTTGCTGGGTATCAGTGTCATCTCGGCAGTGTGGTACGCAGCCGGGCAATGGATTGCGATGGGCGCAGATAATCAACCGCGGACGCTGAGTTGGCCGGTGCCAAATCACTGGGCCGCAGGCATCGGCGCGGGACTGGTCGCCTTGCTGGCCCTCCGCGGCATTGAATTCGATCCCCATGCGCCCTGGTGGTCTACGGGCGCGGCGCTGGGATCGGTGGCGATCTTCTGCTCGCTGGGGCTGGTGTGCCGCAGCCAGATCTACGCCTATCTGGGAACATTGACGGCGATTGGTCCCGTGGCGATCTTTCTGAGCGACGCCCCGAGGTGGGCCGCGCGGGGAAGGTTTGCGTTTGTGGAATTGTCTCTGCTGCTGCCGCTGCTCGTCGCCGCCTTCTGGCTGTGGCGCGAGGTTCGCTCGCAGCGGCGCGAAGAAAGGTCATTTGACGCCGGTTTTCCCGCTCCTGCGGTGCATCGATTTGCGGCTGCCGGCGGTCTGGCCGTGTTAACGCTCGTGGTCGCCGCGCGGCTGCTGCTGGCAGTGGTTGGCGAGACGAGTCGATGGCCCGAGCCGACGCAGGTGCTGATCGAAGCCGCGCTGGGAGCGGCGCTTGCCGTCTGGCTGGGGCTGCTGGCCGGATCGCTGTGGGACCGGCGGGCGCTGGGCACGATTCCTTTTCTATACTGCGGCGGTCTGCTCGTCGCTGGCTATGGCCTGCACCTGCTTCGCTGGCCGATGTTTTTGCAGATCATCCACGGAGAGGGGCAGCCGGTTTCGTATGCGCAACTTCTGGCCGCCGCCACCCCTTTGGCGGTAGGAATGTATGTCGCACTCACCGGTGAGCTGTGGCATCGGGGCGCTCGATTGGGGCTGTGGGGACAGCGGCTCGGCATTTCCGATCCGGTGGCGGGCCTGGAGCGCACGGTCCGCTGGCTGCCGGCAGTCAGCATCCTGCTGACGGTCGGCGTGTGCTCGCTTTCGTTCTTTGGCGTGCTGTCGCTCGATTCGCTCGCCTTGCGGGTGCTCGCCGCCTTGGCGCCGGCGGCTTGCGCGTGGGGCATCGCCAGGCAGGCGCAGCAACAGCGCGAAGCGCCGCTGCAATTGGCGTCGCTGGCGCTGGCAGGTCTGTCCGCGGTGCTGCTCGGCTGGGCGGAAATGCCGCCGGAGTATACTGAGGCGTTGTGGATGACGCGCACGTTCCGATTGCTCATGGCGCTGTCGGCGTTGACGTTTCTGTACGGGCTGGCACTGTCGCGGTTTCTGTTCGTGGAAGGACCGTGGAACCGGTCGCTGCAGCGAGCAGGCTATGGGACTGCCGTCCTGGCGATGGCGGCATTCATCGCCGTGCTGGCGCTGGAGTTTGCCTGGTTCGTGCCGGGAGAAGGTGCGCCGGTGGCCGACGCTCAGGTCGTCGCCGTGGCGGTGGTGCTCGTGGCGCTGATCGCCGGGTTGATTTCGCTGGCGCTGTTTCCCCAGCGCGACCCGCTCACGCTTAGCGAGACGGGACGGACGGGATATGTCTATGCGGCCGAGGCAGTGCTGGCGCTGCTGTTTGCCCACCTGTATTTGTGCAAGCCGATGTGGTTTGGGATGCTTCGCGAGTACTGGCCGTACGTGGTGATGGCGATTGCTTATGCGGGAGTCGGCGCGAGCGAGATCCTCTCCCGCCTGCAGGTGCGGGTGCTGGCCGAGCCGCTGCGCAATACGGGGGCGCTGTTGCCGCTGCTGCCTGCCATCGCCATGTGGATGGTCGCGCCGCTGGAGGGGACCGAATGGCAGGCCAGGGAGTATGCGCTGGTGCTGTTTCTGGCGGGGCTGATGTACCTGGCGGTCAGCATGACGCAGCGGTCGTGGATTTTCGCGGCCGCAGCCGGCGTGGCGGGGAACGGGGCTTTGTGGGCTCTATTTGATGAGTACCGACTTGATTTCACCAAGAACCCGCAATGGTGGTTAATCCCGCCGGCAGTCTCGGTGCTCGTGGCGGCTCATCTGAACCGCCAGCGACTCGATCCCAAGCTGCTGACGGCCATTCGCTACGCGGCCACGATCGTGATCTATCTCAGCTCGACGAGCGAAATATTCCTTCACGGAATCGGCGAATCGGTGTGGAAGCCAATCATTCTGCTGGCGCTGTCGGTCATCGGCGCGCTGGCCGGCGTGATGTTCCGCGTGCGGGCCTTCCTCTATCTGGGGACCGGCTTTACGCTGATGGCCCTGTTCACGATGGTCTGGCACGCAGCCCGGGCCATCAACGAAACCTGGCCGTGGTGGGCATTTGGCATTGGCCTCGGGATCGCTGTCTTGGCGCTGCTGGCCCTATTTGAGAAGAAGAAGGACGACGTGCGGGCGCTCGTGGCCCGGCTTCAGAGTTGGGAGCAGTAGCAGCAAGTCCAAAGTCCCAAGTCCAAAGTCTTATGAGAACGTCCGAAGACGGCACGATGCCGCGAGCGGTCTTGTTCGATGCCGTCGGGACGCTGATTTTTCCCGATCCGCCGGTTGCCGAGGCGTATCATCGGTTGGGTCGCGAACTGGGGTCGTCGCGAACGCTCGCCGAGATCAAGGAGTTGTTTCGCGACGCTTATCGGCGGTCGGAGAGTCTGTTTGCCTTGCCGGGAAATGACGCCGGTCTCGCGCGGCAGCCGACCAGCGACGACCGCGAGCGGCAGCGCTGGCGACAGGTCGTCGGCGAAGTCTTCGGCGATCTGCCGGCAGATTTGGCCGATGCCGCACTCGAGGGGCTGTGGCGGCATTTCGCCCAGCCGGCGCACTGGCGGCTGTATGACGACGTGGCCGCTGTTTGGCGGAATCTGACGCGGCGCGGCTTTGTGCTCGGGATTGCCTCGAACTTCGACAGCCGCCTGGAAACCATTTGCCGAGGACTGCCGCCGCTCGATCAGTGCCGACACGTGTTCATCTCGTCGCAGATCGGCTATCCCAAGCCCGCGCCGCAATTCTTCCGCACGGTGGAAGAGCAGCTTGGGCTGCGCGGCGAAGAAATCCTGCTGGTTGGTGATGATTGGACCAAC
>DATKDU010000152.1:0-13053 GCA_035512595.1 Pirellulaceae bacterium | reverse complement strand
CGGGGAATCTCCGCGTGGCCGATCTGGCAAATTCAGAGTTGGACCGCGTCGTCGAGGCGCTGCTGAAGGAATAGCCCGGTCTCCGGCGCTGATAAACCGGCGAACGGAACTGCATTCGCCGGCACGTTCTGTAGCGTGCTCCATGCCCCCTCACTTCTTCATCCTGCTCCCTCTGGTCATCGCGGCCGACGGCAATGCCGTTATCCGCGGCAAGTTCGGCTCGTCGGAGATCGTAATCACGACGACGGATCGCCTGGCCGGGGCCATCCACTCGCTAACTTGGAACGGCAAGGAGTTCATCGACAGCCTCGATCACGGCCGGCAGCTCCAATCGGCCGCCAGCTTTGACTGCTCCCGGGCAGGGGCGTTCTGGGCCGAGTGCTTCAACCCCACCGAGGCCGGCTCGCGCGCCGACGGCGTTGGGGACAAGTCGTCGAGCCGATTGCTCAGCCTCCGTGCGGAGGGAGCGGGATTGCGGTCCTCTACCCAAATGGCCTTCTGGCTCGCTCCTGGCGAGGAGTCCTCGGGCAAACCGGCGCTGAACGACAAGGTCCTGTCGGAGCACTTGGTCTCAAAACGAGTACAGATTGGGTACAAGGACCTCCCCAATGTGATCGACTACGAGACGACGTTCACCGTGCCCGAGGGGGAGCGGCATACCTTCGCGCAGTTCGAGGGGCTCACGGGTTACATGCCGGCGGAGTTCTCGCAGTTCTGGAAGCTCCTGCCGAACGGCAAGCTGGCCGAGCTGGACGACGGTCCTGGGGAGCAGCAATACCCCGTGGTACTGGCGACCGAAGACGGCAAGTACGCGATGGGAATTTATTCCCCCGATCAGCCGTCGCGGGGCTTTGAGAAGGTGGGCTACGGCCGCTTCCGCTTTCCGCACGAGAAGGTCGTGAAGTGGAATTGCGTCTTCCGTCTCCGGGCGGAGAAGGGAGTCGCCCCTGGCGAGTACCGCTTCCGGCAGTACGTAACCGTGGGCGCGCTGGAGGACGTGAGGCGGGCGATGGTCTCGCTAGCGCGGGAATTTACCGAGGCGGATGGCGGTAGGTGATCATGGAGCGGAGGCCCTGTGTCAGTCCGCTCGGCGGCGGAACAACGGATCCAGGACCCGACTGCTGGAGATCATTATCGAGTACCCCGGGTGGTCATGTCCGCCGCGCGCAGGGTGGATCTCCACGCGATGCCCGGAAAGGACTGAAGCTACTCACTGGCGGGTGCGGTGGGGCGAAACTATGGGCATCGGGGAGGAACTTGCCGCCGAACCAAGTCGTCCGAACCATGTCACTTGATGCAGGAGCCCAGCTAGAATTGAAGGCATAACGCACTGCTTCAGGAAGGGGCATCGCGATGCTAAAGGACAGCAATCAGCACTATGGATCGCTCGACATAGTGATCGCCCAATCGGCGCCAGCGGTCAACCCGGACGGCACCCCCTGTGGCGAAGTCGTTGATCTGCTGGCAGCAATGAGATCGGGCCAACGGCCCAACGTCGTGGGCTTGTGATCCACCATGACCAGCACAAACATCCCGTTTCTCGTTCTGCACCGTTACCACCAATCTGCGGCCAAGGCACGAGAGGCGGTAATTGGACTGTTTCATCACCTCGGCCAGCAACGACCCAAAGGAGGGTGGGACACCTCGACTTTCACGCTGGCGAGAGACGGCAAGTCGATTTTTTCAATGTCGTTTCCTGACATGGTGAAGGAGGCCCGACACAAAGGAGTTGTCGTCGCATTGCAGCGAATCCTCGACCGCCAAGACGGAGTATTCGGCGGGATCGGCGTATTCGAGTTTGCCACTGCAAACTACCAAGTGAAGCACGGCACTGAATTCGCCGGGTTCAAGGCGGAAGTCCAAGGGCCATGCCGTGTCTCGCTCGTCGAAGAGGACTTGACCGAAGACATCCTTCACTACCGACGCCTCGCATGCAACCACAGCAGCGACTACAACTTTCGCCTCACTGCTCGTTACTTTCGAAACTATCTGTCGGCCTGCACCTCGATCATCGACGCTTTCGTGAATCGACACATTCTGGTCGCAAAGGCAGATGGTTTTACCTCGCCCGAATTGGACGAGTTGGAACGCACAACGAAGGTCGAGAAGCGGCTAGAACTCTGGTGGAACATCTGCTGCAACAGTGACCCGTCACCGCTTTTCAAGTCAGTTCATTGGTGCCGTTTTCAAGAGATCCGGCAAAAGCGAAATGCCCTGCTTCACGCACTCGACCCGTTCGGTATTTATTCACTGCCGGAGATTCAGCAGTACATGAACAAAGTCAGGTCGGGCATCGGCGAACTTCTCCTTCTACTTCGCGCTGCTCACAAAAAGCCAACGCTTGGCTTCATCGAGCGACTTCGCACTGCGCCCAAGGTCGCCTATCAACAAATCCACCTTCGCCAAGATGGGGATCGGGTCGTCCGCGTCGATCAGGGGTAAGGACTCGACCGCCACTTTTGGTGCATGCTCCTGAAATCCGACGCACCAGGATCGCTCCTAACACACGATCGCCTGCCCGGACGTGTCTGGACACCTGCCCAAAGCGGTACCTTTGGGGGGTACTTGCGCTATCCGATTCACTCACGACGGCCATCAACGTGCCCTGAGCTTGAGCCAGCGTCATGGTTCGCGAGCCGGCGACGTTGCTATGCGGCCGGGTGACCGCGAGGATAAGAGACGGCTCAAAGCCGCACTTCCGACGTCCGCATGGTTCCGCCGCAACATCGCGTGTTTCTCTGGATGGTCCCTCTGGTGACCATCGGCTGGTGTCTCTTGGCATTGCTCCACCCCCGTCCGTGGCTGGCTCCGGATCTGCGCGACATTATTTTTATCGGGACGATGTTCGGTCACACGACGGTGGCTGCCGCTTGGGCCGCGCTTGGCCCCGGTCGCCTCTTGTGCGGCTGCCGTTCGCGCTCTTGTGGGTGGTCATGTTGGTGGCGGCGCTTGCCGTCAACATCCACAGTGATGGCGGACAGTGGGTAGAGACTTCGGGGATGATCGGATGCTGTCTCATTGGGCAGTGGCTACTGGTCCAACTCCCCTTGTGGGTGCTGGTCGTGTTCTACCGCTTGAAACTGCGCCATGCGGATCTGGCCCTGGTGGGCTCCGATCCGGTGACTGGCAGTTCGGCATTCGCCAACTGATGATCGTCACGGCGCTAGTGGCGGTCGTGTTGGGGGTTGGGCGTTTCGTCGTGATCGCCTTTGGTGAGCGACTCGTCGGCGCAACCGGACCCGGCTGGCCGATCTTCGCCTTTTTGGTGGCGGCTGCCGTCCTGTTGTCTCTGCCGCCGTTGCTGGCGGTGCTCCTGCCGCGATATCCCCTCTGGGGAACACTGGGGGCGCTGGTCGTGGTCGGACTGGCGACCGCCTTGGAGGCGTCACTCTTTCGATGGCTTGGGTTTGGCGGTCTGAGTGTGCACCTATCGGAGTTCATCGAACTCAACGGAATGACCGTGGCCTGGGTATTGGCCTTCGCCCTGACCGCACGACACAGTGGCTACCGTCTCGGCACGTCGCGCCGACCATGACCAGCCGGAACGAGGGACCCATCCTTCGGAATCTTAACCAGACCCCCGGCCGATTTGTCGCGGAACGCATGACGTTATCCACTGTCCAGGCTTAACACCGGCGCGCCCCTTGCCAGAGCGATCAACACAGCCGGCGTACGTTGAGACGGCGATACGGCTTCTTTAATCCAGGCCCTGCGCGTGGGTGGGTCGCTCAACCCGCTATCGGCAACTCTACGCTGCACTTCCTTAAACTCATTGCCGCGGTCGCGGATCGGCGTTCACACGACGCCGTGGAACGTGGCGAACTGGTCGCTCCCGAACATCTCATCGAAGCTGACTTTGAGCCCGTGCTCGGTCCCCCATACGAGAACGGCTTCCCGCATATCGTCAGCGGTTTCTGGGGTGCGGATCAAATCCAACAATTGCGCGTACTGCTCTCCGGTGAGAGAGTGCGCAAAACCCATGTAGACCACGCCATCGCGAGACAAGAGGTTAAGGGTCGTTCGCATAGCTCACCGCCTGCCGCTGGAGTTTTCCTGCACTGCGCAACAAAAAAACCGACGCGCGGAACCACTTCAAAGGGCTCGCACGTCGGTTTACTCTTTATCGAGCCCCCCGGCCAAGCCGAAGTGCTCTATCTCATGTCTACCGATCAGGGCACGATTCTATCCCTGACCTCGCCGAATGCAATCGCCTTTTCCGATATTCGTGATCTGGCGCAGGAAAATGCCCCCAGCGTGTGCCAGGTACGCTAGGGGCCGGCGTTTCGCCGGGCTGTTTACAGTCCAAGCGAATCCGCATGGTAATTGGGGGACGGGGAAAGGCGAAAAACCTACATGGCTTGTGTACAAGTGCCCTGTTGAAAAACTGTCGGAAGGTAGGGGTTAGCCGGACGACGAGGGCCGTCGTCAGCGGGGATACTGCCGCCAGCGCCAGCACGTGAAGGTGCGCCTTCCGCGGCTTAATCAGGCACGGTTCCAGCGGGTCGTAGTCTGGTGGGCGCGGCATCATCGCCCGCTAGGCCATCGGTGGACGGAATGCTATCGGTACACTTGGACGCTCTTGACCTGCCAGCGCTCCCCGCCGTTGATGATCCATTCCCCCGGCTTCGTCGTGACGAGCCTCTTGCCGGGAACCTCGGGCCGGGTGATTCCCTGAACGCTGTCCCCTTCTGGTGTCAGCCAGACGATGATCGTTTGCGGCACTGCCGGCGTTTTCTCGGCGCGGTACTCCGGCGCGTAGATTCGCTGGCCCGTTCGCGGGTGCTGGAAGTACGGCGTTTCGGATGGCTGGGTCACTCGGCCTGCTTCTCGTGGGTGTCCACCAGTTTCTGCGGCGTGCGTCGGCCCGAGGATTCGGCAGGGCGGGGGGCAGGAAGCGTTACGGCCACGGCTCCGACTGGGAAGGCGGCGCCGTCACCTCCTCGAAGCGCTGGTTCTCGAAACGAATATTGGCGGGGTCGTCCGCGTTGACCTCGGCGGTCCAGATTTGGGCAATCGGATTGGACGTCCACGGTTTCGGGTTGCGCCCCGGCAGCGAAACGGTGCGTGCGGGGGCGTCCGCAGCCTCCCCCGCTCGAATGGTCAGGGTGTCGCCGCCGTAGAATCGGTTCCGCCACGTCTCGCCGGGCTGAATCGCGAAATTTCCGCCCTTGAAATACACTGTCACGGCGCTCGTGCCGGTGTTCTTGATCCTCAAATCAGGCTGCCAACGGGGAGGAAGAATCCAGTTGATGCCGATGGCGGCGACGACGGCGACGACCGCGACGCACACGGCAATGACCAACTTCGAAGTGATTTTATTGCCGGAAGTCGAGCTTGGTGTTGGCGTGTTACTCATGGTGATGGAAGCAGCCTGTGGGACGTGATGTCGAATTCGACCGCTTAGCAGCGATCCACTTCGGCCACCGTAGCACGTCTGGAGCGGAAAAGATGAGCCGCATCCTCCCGTCCAGCGCGGGCGGAGTCAATCACCATCCTTGGACGTCTTCTCGAGCCGACGGCGTGATTCTATGGCGGAAATCTCAAATTAGGACACTACCCGTGATCCGGTTCGATGCGCGAAGATCGCTGCATCCAAGCGAGGCAAGCCTCGACCGAAGCACGTCCTGGAAGCCCTCCGGAAGGCGAATGTGGGCAGGCGACCGAGCGGCGGGGAACCTATCCGCCGGCGGCGGGCCGACCGTGGGAGCCGTGGGAGGATCAAGTGCTGCGGACTCACACACCATCCGAAGCATCAAAGCGGACCGGACGAACCATTTCGGCAGTGGCCATGAGGCGGCACACGCTGGGGCTCCCGGACGCAAGGCGACGACGGGAGCGGCGGCGGCTGGGGCGTTGATTACGCGATGTTTTGTTTTGGCATCGGCAGCAGGACGGGCCGACGCATCGCCACGGCATCCTCCGTCCCGAACCAGCCCCTCAGTGGACCAGCGATCCGACCAGCACGAAACCCCCACGAACGGAGCTTGGCCTTCGATCTGTATCAACCGCGTGTGTACCGAGACCTAGTGTCTGCACTCGGGCAAGAAAACGTCTTCATCCTGTCTGCCGGTTGGGGGCTAATCCGTTCAGACTTCCTCATTCCGGACTACAACATTACATTCTCACGCCAGGCGGTGGTGTGGGCTCGGAGGCCGAAACGGCTAAATCTTCCGCTGACGGACCTGAATCACCTTGCCGGGGAGGCGACGTCGCTGGAAGAGCCGGTTCATTTCTTCGGAGGTCGCGATTACCTGCCACTGTTTCACGCACTTATGGAACACGTCCCGGCACCGGTAATTGTTCACCACAAAGGTAGTCGGCCCCCGTATCGCGGCTTCGCGTACGAGGCGTTCTCGGGCCGCAGAAACCAGAACTGGCACTATCAGGCAGCGGCAGCATTCATCCGAGCCAACGCGAAAACTCAGTGGTCCGGAAGCTGAGGGGCGTCTAGCGGTAGCGGCCCGTCGCCAGCCAGGAGCTTCACCTATCAGCGGTAATCCTCCCCGTTGAGGCTGCGGACCACGGACTTGAGCCAGCCATTCAGCTCCCTTTGCATCGTGGCTGAGCGATTGGGCTCGGCGGCCAGGGCCCCTTAAAAGCCCGATGGTTTACTCGCCGGCCAGGCCTTTTGCCGCTGAGCCAACGCGGCATATTGGGCCCAGCCGGCGTGACCTTTTGATCGATTCGGCCAGCTACCATCGTCGGACGGCACAGCAGCGTTCGTCCTCGTCGGCCTTCCCGTCCCTGATAACCCGTGCAACGGCCGGCAAGCGATGCCCTCGACATCACATGAACTGTACCGGGACGGAGCCAGCCGTTAGAACAGACAGCGGTAATGCAAACGTCCTCGCAGGCTCCATCGATGTGTGCGATTTCCCGTCTGTGGCTGGCGGTGCTGACTGCCGCCCTAGTCGTTTCGCAGGCTTCCGCCGCCGACGTCTGGCCCCAGTTGCCGGAGACCAATGGTACGGTGGAGATTCCCGCGCAGCCGTGGCCGCAGCGCAGAGGGCCGAGGACGGTCAAGATCCTGATCCATTATCCGGGAGGCAAGCTGGCGCGCGTTGACGAGCGGACGGGCATCATGCTCAGCCTGCACAACTGGGGGGGCACCGATTGTGTCGGAACGGCTGATCCGCAGGCTCTAGCCGATCGGCTTAACGTGGTGGGTATATGCGTCAACTACCTGCAGAGCGGGCCCAAGGATTCGATCGAAGGCCCGGAGCCGTACGACTTCGGTTATTTGCAGTCCCTCGACGCGCTGCGGGCGCTGTGGTTTGTGCGCAGCCAGCTTCAGGAGCGAAAAATTCCGTTCGCCAAAGGGCGGCTGTTTGCGACCGGCGGATCGGGCGGCGGCAATGTAACGCTCATGGCCAACAAGCTCGCGCCGCGCACCTTTGCCTGCGTTGTCGATCTGTGCGGCATGAAGAAACTGAGCGCGGACATCGCCTTCCATTTGCCCGGTGGCAGCGACCTTGATGCCCGCTGGAGCCGCGATCCCAAGAGTCCCTCGTACCTCACAGCGGATGAGCAGGACGTGCGGTTCGTCGGCCATCCCGGTCATTTGCAGACCATGCAGCGCCTGGGCACTTCGTCGCGAATCATCGTTGTCCATGGTGTGGACGATGCGACCTGCCCATTTGCCGATGCGCAGGAACTGGTCGCCAATCTGCAATCTGCCGGCTTGGCCGTCGAGCCCCATTTCATCAGGAAGGGTGACATCGACGGCCGCGTATTCACGAGCAGCGGGCACGCGCTGGGCAATCGGACCGAGATCGTTTTCCGCGTCGCCGAGCAGTTCCTGGCTGCCGATGGCAACGAGCGTCTCTCGCGGCAGGGACCGACCGATTTCGATCTGCGCGACGAGGAGGTGCGTTACCAGACGCCGGGCGGACAGTTCATCGTTTCGTATGCGGCCGGCTATCCGGTCGGCCGGTTTGAACCCGCCAGCATGCCGCCGGAATACGCCGAGCATCAGGACTTGGGTTATTACCTCGATGCTGCCAGCGGGCGCCAGCCAATTGCCACGGCGGATGACTGGCAAGTGCGGCGGACGCACATCGTGGCCCATCTCCAGCGGGTCACGGGACGTTTGCCGGGAGTGTCTTTCCGCGTACCGCTGGCGGTGCAGGTGTTGGAGGAAAGGCGGATCGGGAATCTGATCTGCCGGAAGCTGAGCTTTCAGAGTGACCCGTTCGACCGGGTCGCGGCCTGGCTGTTCATTCCGGCAGCGCCTGGCGGCGAAAAACTGCCGGCCGTCTTATGTCTCCACCAGACGACGAAGGCGGGGAAGGATGAAGCGGCGGGGTTCGCCGGCAATCCGCACATGCATTACGCTCGCGAGTTGGCCGAGCGGGGCTACGTGACCCTGGCCCCCGATTACCCGTCGCTGGGAGAACATGCCTACGACTTTTCCCAGCATCCCGAGTTTGCCAGCGGTACGCTCAAGGCCGTATGGGACAATATGCGAGCCGTCGATGTGCTCCAGTCGCTGGCCGAGGTCGATCCGGAGCGGATCGGCGTCATCGGCCATTCGCTAGGCGGGCACAATGCGCTATTCACTGCCGCCGTCGAGCCGCGGCTGAAGGTGATCGTGTCGAGTTGCGGCTTTTCAACGTTCGTCAAGGACGACGTGCCGAGTTGGACAGGCCCGCGCTATATGCCGCGGATCGCCAGCGAGTTCGGCAGCGACGCCAGGCAAGTGCCGTTCGATTTCGCCGAGATTCTAGCCGTCCTAGCGCCGCGTCCCGTCCTGGCCAGTGCCTGCAGCCGGGACGATGACTTCGACGTTGGCGGCGTCCGCGATGCGATTGCGGCCGCCAGACCGATCTATCGGCTGCTGGGGAAACAAGACCACCTGGCAGCCATCTATCCCGACGCGCCGCACGACTTTCCTGATGAAGCCCGTCGCCAAGCATACGAATTCCTCGACAGGCATTTGAATCGCCGTGTGCCCAAGTGACCGTTCCCATCGGCCGGCCGACGGACATCGTGGGTGTGACAGCGAGCGCCCGGGGCGACGACGGCTGGAAACGTCGAGGGGAGGCTTGCGGTCTGTCCACTCGTGACAAATGATAAGCCGAGCAGACTGACAAGGTGTTCGTCCTCGGTGACAGGCGGATGGGATCCCTCAATGATGTTTCCACGTCGCAGCTTTCGGCCCAGCGTACCCGTGGGTCTGATTGTTCTCTTCACTCTGGGACTTTCGCTGGCGACTGGCCCTGTTTCCGCCCAAACGGTCGAGCCGACGTCGGTGCGCAAGCTCTTCTCGGACGGGAAGCACAATGCCTTCACGGCACTGATCCGCTTCAAGCAGTTCTATTACCTCGCCTTCCGCAGTGCACCATCTCATGGGTACGGCGAAGCGGACATCGTGCTGCTCCGCTCAAAGGATACCGAGAAATGGACCGAGGTACGGCGGTTCAACATCCTGCCCGATGATCGGGACCCCCAGTTTCTCGTTGCCGGCGACCGATTGATGATGTACGTGAACTCGCTGCAGGGAGCGGACCTCACTGCGTATGTCACGTTTACCTCCGATGGCGATCGCTGGAGCGAGCCGCAGGCTGTGTACCAGCCGCGGTTCATCCTGTGGAAACCGCTGAAGTTCGGCGACAAGTATCTCGCGACGAGCCACAAAAAGGCGGAAGGCAACGAGGGGGGCAAGGGACGCGAGGTCCATCTCATCGAGTCACCGGACGGCATCGACTGGAAGAAAGTCTCCACGATCCGCGCCGGCAACTGGGTGAGCGAGACCACGCTCTTCGCCGGCCCGGGCGAGGCGCTGACTGGGTTTCTCCGCACGAAATACAGCGCTGCGGGGCACATCGTTGAATCCTTGCCGCCCTACCAAGAATGGACGCAGCGGCCGGCGGGGATTCATTTTTCGGGACACTGCGTTCACACGTTCCGCGGCGTGACCTATCTGTTCTCACGGACCATGGATGACAGCGCCAAGCAGACGGGCACGGCAATCTACACCTATGCCGACGGGAAACCGACGCTCTACTGCACGCTCCCCTCCGGCGGCGACTGTTCTTACCCGGAAGTGGTCCTCGTCGGCGACGAAATGGTCATCAGCTATTACTCGTCGCACGAGGGGGCCGCCAACATTTATCTGGCTCGCGTTCCGCTGAAACGTTAAGGGCACAGCACGATGAATCCACCACCGATCCCCGCCGCGAAGCCGGCCAAGCCCGCCAAGATCCTTAAGGACAAGCTCATCCACGGCCAGACCGTCTTTGGCACGCTGATTCAGCATGCCGTGGTGCCGGCGATCGTGGACTTCATTCCCGACAATTCGATCGATTTCGTGATCGTCACCGCCGAGCACAACGCGCTTGACATCGCGGATTTTCTGCCGCTGCGGTACGCCCTGGCCGCGAAAGGGATCGCCTGCCTCGCCCGGACGCACAGCCGCGATGCCGACGACGTCGCCAAGGTGTGCGACGCGTTTGACGGCGCCGTGATTCCGTACGCCGAAGATGTCGAACACCTCAAGCGATTGGCAGCCGCCGCGGTCTACCGGCCGCTCAAAGGCGAAGCGCTCCAGCGCGTGATCAGCGAAGGCCGCTGGCCCAGCGACAAGACGCGGCGTTACGTCACCGAGGAGAAATGCGCCGATACGATGTTTGTGCCGATGATCGAATCGGTGCGCGCGGTCGAGAACCTGGATGCCATTTGCGCGATCCCCGGCGTCAGTGCGTTGTTCATCGGTCCCAACGACTTGACGACCAACATGGGCATCCCCAACGAGTACGACCACCCCGACTTCATCGCGCTGGTCCAGAAAGTCATCGACGCCGGAGAAAAGCGCCACATCCCCGCCGGCTCATGGTTCGGCAAGGTCGAGCAGCAGCTCCGCACGATCAAGCAGGGCTCGCGGTTCGTGGTCCATTCCAACGACAGCAGCCTGCTCAAGGACATTCTGACCACCACCTTCGGCACTTTGCGGAAAGGATAGAGAATGTGCCGCCGGGCGAATCGTTGCAGTTCGACGGGTTCGTGAGACAGCGGGGGTGTGAATGAAAACGATCAGTTTACGGGCGTCTCGTCATCCTTATTATCGATGTGATCCTTCGACAACCGTGTCCCCATGAAGATCGCCGTCACCGGAGCGACCGGCTTCATCGGTCGCTACATCCTCCGCCATCTGGCAGGCGCCGGGCACTCGCTGCGCTCCTGGTACCGGCCGTCCAGCGATCGGTTGGGCCTGGACGACGTCGCTTCAGCCGTCGAGTGGCTCCAGGGCGATCTCAACGACGAGCGGGCGTCCCCGTCGCTTGTCGCCGGCTGTGATGCGGTGGTGCACGCCGCGCTGTGGCGCCCGGGAACGGGCTTCCGCGGTGTCGAGGGGGACCTGATCGAATTTGTCGAGCGAAATGTCGTGGGTACGCTGCGGTTGATCGAGGCGGCTCGAAAAGCTGGCGTCAGCCGGTTCATCTTCGTTTCAACGTGTGCCGTCCACGAGAAGATTCTCGATGATCATCCGCTCGACGAAACGCACCCGACCTGGGCAACGAGCCACTACGGAGCCCATAAGGCGGCAATCGAGCAGTTCGTCTACAGCTTTGGACTCGGCGACGGCTATCCGATCTGCGCGCTGCGGCCCAGCGGCGTGTATGGCGTGGCTCATTCGCCGCCAGACAGCAAGTGGTTCGACCTGGTCAAGGCAGTGGCCAGCGGCAAGAGCGTGGCTTGCCAACGTGGCGGCAAAGAGGTGCATGCGGCCGACGTGGCGAAAGCCGCGGAGGTGCTGCTCAATGCTCAGGCGGAGGCAATCGCCGGCCAGACGTTCAACTGCTGCGACCGGTACGTATCGGAATGGGAAGTTGCCCATCTGGCCAGGCAGTTTTCCGGCAGCAGCGCCGAAATCCATGGCAGTCAAACCGCGCCAAAGAACCAGATCGTCACGGATAAGCTCCGTTCGCTCGGCATGAAGTTCGGCGGCCAGTCGCTTCTGGAGCGAACGGTTGCGGAACTTGTCTCGACGTAAGGCTGAAGCAGGGCGATTTTGAGAGCAATTCATTGGAATGTACATCGCGAACAATGCAGAGCGTCATTGCATTCCTGTTCCTACTCGCCTGCGTTTCGCAGGTTTTCGCCCAAAAGGATCAAGGGCCTCCTGAGACGGAAGCGCCGTTGGCTCCATCGGGGCTGTTGGGCCAGGACGAGACGATGGTTTCGTCCGCACGGGTGGAGGATCAGGGAGTTCACGTTCATCTCATCCAGTCCCCCTACCAGCGAGGACGGACCAAGATCCACGTGTTGCTTCCGAAGACGGTGGATGAAAGCAAACGCTACGCCGTCATCTACGTGCTCCCAGTCGAGGCCCGCGAGGAAGCCCGGTATGGTGATGGGCTCGCGGAAGTCCTGAAACACGGCCTACACAACAAGTATCAGGCCATTTTCGTGGCCCCGACGTTCTCGGATCTCCCGTGGTACGCAGATCACCCGACCAAGCAGGAAGTGAGACAGGAAACGTACTTCCTGCAAGTCGTCGTGCCGCTCGTCGAAAAGTTGTATCCCGCCGAGGCGTCCGTCGAGGGCCGCCGATTGCTCGGCTTCAGCAAGTCGGGATGGGGAGCCTGGAGCCTGCTCCTTCGGCATCCGAGCGTGTTTGGACGGGCGGCGGCATGGGACGCCCCGCTGATGTTGGACGCACCAGGGAAGTACGGCTCCGGAGAGATTTTTGGTACACAGGCCAACTTTGAGAAATACCGAATCGCCAAGCTGCTGGGAGATTCTCGGCTCGATGACGAAAGGCGACTGATCCTCATCGGCCAAGGCAATTTCCAGCGTGAGCACGAGCAGGTTCACGAGCTGATGAAGAACCTGAAGGTCCCCCACACCTACCGTGATGGCCAGGTCCGGAAGCACGATTGGCACAGCGGCTGGGTGACCGAGGCCGTCGAGTTGCTGCTTGCCGAATGACGCCGCTGGGGCAAAGATTCCATCCGACGGCTTTTCGAAGCATCGTCAGCAATTCAACCGGCGACGAGTCGATTGGGCCGGCTCCAGCGGATCCGGGCCAGCAGCGTATCTCCCTTCCAGCCG
>DATKDU010000151.1:0-12851 GCA_035512595.1 Pirellulaceae bacterium | reverse complement strand
GCGCAGTACGACCAGCTCCTCCGCGACATCCAAAAGTCGCTCGGCGAGCCCGCCGGAGGCATTCCCGCGCTCCGCCAGACGAAGCCGTCCGCCACGCCGGCGGTCAAGCCAAAACTGACGCCGACGAGTACGAATTAGATGTTCCAGCGTTTAAGGCAAGTCCCCTCCTCGCATGGGCACGGCAGATACCTGCCCTGGCAGATCCCAAGGAACCCTTTCATGCGGACGACGCTCACCGCGGTCCTGACGGCAACCATCTTGTGGGGCCTGCTGGCTCCCAC
The DNA here is from genome assembly GCA_035512595.1 of Pirellulaceae bacterium. Taxonomy (GTDB): domain Bacteria; phylum Planctomycetota; class Planctomycetia; order Pirellulales; family Pirellulaceae; genus DATKDU01. Next base: position 12,570 of record DATKDU010000151.1, on the reverse strand, counting down.
GGCGGCCATGGCCCAAAGCGACCTTGTCTACCTCGCCTCGGGGGCTCCCAAGCGGGGGACAATCACCGCGATGACCCCCACTGAGGTCAAGTTCGAGATTAACGGGACCGAGCAAGCTTATGCGGTCAATGAGATCAAGCAGCTCAAGTTCACCGACGAGCCCAACGCGCTCAACAATGCCCGCAATGCCGTGGGGGAGAAGAATTTCAACAGCGCCTTGACGGAGCTGGACAAGATCAACGTCGCCGAGCTGAAGCGCGACATGGAGAAGCAGGAGGTGGCGTTCCTCAGAGCCTATTGCCAAGCGCAGCAGGCGATGACCGAAGGGGGAGACAAGACGGCCGCCGCCAACGCGATGCTCGATTTCGTCCGGGCCACCAGTAAGAACCACTACCGCTTCTATCAGGCGGCCGAGACGCTGGGGGACCTGATGGTGGCCAGCGGCAAGTTCGACGAGGCGGCCAAGTACTACGGCGAGACCGGCCTGGCGGGTGCTCCCTGGCCGACCTACAAGCTCCAGGCCAATCTGGCCCTGGGCCGGTCGCAGTATTTGGGGGGCAAGTTCGACGACGCCCTCAAAAGCTACGATGCGGTGATTGTCAGCGAGCTCAGCACGCCGGAGACCAACCTGCTCAAGGAATTTGCAAAGGCCGGCAAAGGGGCCTGTCTGGCCGAGAACGGCCAGCCCGACGAGGGGATCGCCTTGATCAAGAAAGTGATCCAGGACAACGACCCCAAGGAGAAGCGGCTGTTTGCCTACGCCAACAATGCGCTGGGCAACTGCTACCTGAAAACGTCGCGGCCCAAGGACGCCCTGCTCGCCTTCCTGCAAACGCACTTGATGTTCTTCGGCGACGGCGACACGCATGCCGAGGCCCTGTTCCAACTGGCCAGGCTCGGGGACTCACTCGACCGGCCGGAAATCGCCAGCGACGCCCGCGAGACCCTGCGGCAGCGGTTTGCTGGCAGCCACTGGCTGGCCAGGCAGCAGTAGGTGGCTGGGGCTGAGTGCCGCCGAAGCCCCGGCCGTGGCGCCAGCCGTTCCGCCATTGCCACCAGACAGTTTGTAAGGGAGTTGACGGTTGTAATGCGGTGCGGCTTCACGAAATGGGCGTGCAGTGCGCCAAGTGCTTTACCAGAATTACACGGCCGGTTTAGAATGCCTTTTCCCCTTCCTGCTGGCTGGCTACTTGGGCAGAGTTTTTTACGAATTGGTAAATCGTTCTTGCCAAGGCAATAAACGGGTCTCGGGCGGCGGAATCACTGCCGCGGGATCAGCGGACCAAAGATAGAACGGGGTTCTTGAGAGCTGGAGAATTATTCATGCGGCAAGCGGTAACGAAGAAGATGGCAATGGCGGTGGGGATCGCGGCGCTGGCGGTGCTGGGCGCGAACCTGCTGCAGACGGCGGGGGTGATCTCCTTGCCCTCGGCAGTCGCCCAGGAAGAGAAAAATCCCGAGGAACCTGTTGCCGCGGCTGAGCCGGCGGCACCAGCGGCGGGGGCCGACGCCAATGCCGGCTCGCAAGTCCGGGAGCAGCAGAGCTACTTGGGTTGGTTTATCCATGCGCTGGGGTGGATCTTCACCCCCGTCTTCTTGATCATCTCCTTCTCCTTCGTCGCCTTCCTGGTGATGAACATTCTCTCGGCCCGCCGCGACTCGATCGCCCCCAAGCACCTGGCCGAGGCTTTCGAGGCCCACCTCAACGAGAAGAAATTCCAGGAAGCGTACGACCTGGCCAAAAGCGACGAATCGATGCTCGGCCAGGTCCTCGCCGCCGGCATGCAAAGTCTCCAACAAGGGTACGACAAGGCCATCGAGGCGATGGGGCAGGCCGGAGAAGAAGAGAACCTGCGGCTGGAGCAGCGGCTGAGCTACATCTCCCTGATCGGCGCTATCGCACCCATGGTCGGACTGCTCGGCACGGTCTACGGCATGGTGCTGTCGTTTGTCAAAATCGCCAACAGCGATGTTACCCCCAAGCCGCGCGAGCTGGCCGAAGGCATTTCGACGGCCCTCGTCACGACGCTGGTCGGCCTGGTGCTGGCCATTCCGGCCATCATCGCCTTCAACCTGCTCAAGAACCGCATCACGCGGCTGGTGCTGGAAGTCAGCTTGATGTCCAGCAACTTGATGTCGCGGTTTGAGACGATGAACAAGAAGTAGCCGCCCGGCCATACGCTCGCACTTGGAGGAACTGCTCGTGAGAATTGGCAGCCGGCTGCACCCCACCCTGGAGGTGGACTACACGCCGATGATCGACATGACGTTCCAGTTGATCGCGTTCTTCATGATCCTGATCAACTTCGACGCCGCCGAGAACAGCGACAAGATCCAGCTACCGGTCAGCATCCTGGCCAAGCCGCCCGAAGCGCCGGCCGAGGTGGCGATCACCGTGCAGATGGACGAGAAGGGGCGGCCGATCATGGCCGGACAGACCTATCCCTCGCCGGCCGACATCCGCCCCATCCTCGATCTGGAGCGGGAAACGCTCGAGCAGCGGGGACAGTCCGCCGCCATCGCCACGATCATCATCCGCGGGCACAAGGACGCGAAGACGGGCGTGATCCAGGAGTTGATCAAGGTTTGCCAGGAGGCCAGGTTTGAAAAATTCACGCTTCGCGCCCAGGAAGACCTGCAGGCCAGACCTTAAGCTTCCGTAAAGCCTGGCGACAGCATCCAGCAGAGAGTCAGACTATGGCGGTGCACATCAAAAAGACGAGCGGGACTGCCAAGATCCCCATCGACATGACGCCGATGATCGACATCGTCTTTCAGCTCCTGACGTTCTTCATCATGACGCTGAAGATCGCGGCCATGGAAGGGGATTTTAATATCAAGATGCCGCTGTCAGCGATAGCTGCGGGAGATCCCGACGAGCAGATGCCCCCCATCAAGCTCCGCCTGGTGGCCACCAACGACGGCTCGTGCGGCGACATCATCATGAACGACCGCTCGTTCGGGGCGGATGGCTGGAAAGCTCTCCATCAGGAAGTTGCCAGCCTCGTCCAGGATGGGAGCCTCACCGCCGAGGCCGAGGTCGAGCTGAACTGCGACTACAACCTCAAGTACGAGAACGTCATCCGCGCCATCACGGCGGTCTCCGGCCAGCGGCAGCCCAACGGCGACATCATCAAGATGATCGAGAAGATCAAGTTCGCACCGCCCAAGCCGCCGCCGACGAAGTAAGCTCGCGCCCCGAAAGTCGTGCACTCGCTCCGCGAGTGCACATGGCCACTCGCGGAGCGAGTGGCCTACACCTAGGCCCGCGGATGAAACTCCCGGTGGACCTTCTTGAGCCGCGTCGGATCGACGTGCGTGTAAATCTGCGTCGTGGCGATGCTGGCGTGTCCCAGCAGCTCCTGCACCTGCCGCAGATCGACGCCGCCGGCCAGCAGGTGCGTGGCAAACGAATGCCGCAGGGTGTGCGGGCTGATCGTCTCGGGCACTCCGCTCCGCTTGGCATAGCGTTTCACCAGCTCCCAGATTGCCTCCCGCCGCAGCCGCCGTCCGCCGCGCGACAGGAGCAGCCACGGCGGCGAGCCCCCGGCGCGCTGCGCCAGCCTGCTCCGCTCTTCGCCCAAGTAGCTTTCGATGGCGCTGATGGCCGCATCCCCCAGCGGCACGATCCGCTCCTTGTTCCCCTTGCCGTGCGCCCGGCAGTATCGCTCGGCCAGGTGCAGGTTGCGCATCTGAAGGTCGGAAACTTCCGACGCCCGGCAGCCGGTGGCGTAGAGCAGCTCCAGCATCGCCCGGTCGCGGCGGTAGAACGGGTCATACGGCTGCGGAGCGGTGAGCAGCGCGTGTACCATGCCCGGGGTGAGCACCTCCGGCACCCGCTCCCACATTTTCTGCGTACCCAAGAGCTCGGCCGGGTTGTCGTGCGCCAGCCCTTCGAGCTGCAAGTAGCGGTAAAAAACCTTCAGGGAGACGATATGCCGGGCGATGCTCGGCGGGGCGAGCTTCTGGTCCTTGAGCCAGCCCATGTAGTCCGACAGATCGGCAACCGAGAGCTTGGTCATCGCCCGGCCTGAAAGCCATTGGCAGAAGCGTTTCAAGTCGCGCTCGTAGGCGGCGAGGGAATTGGCCGCCAGGTGGCACTCGCTGCGGAGGTAGTCGAGGCAGGCGGCGACCCACCGCTGCACCTGCGAGCTGCCGGCCGCAGCGGAGGGAGCGATCAGTTTGAGCTTGAGTCGGCGCATGGGAGGAAATGACCAATGACCAAGCCCCAATGACCAATGAAGACCTGCTCCCACTGGTCATTGGGGCTTGGTCATTGGTCATTCTTCGACCTGTCAAATCCTTCGCCTGAAATATGGCCTGAGAATGCCCGCCTGCATCATCTGACCGCCTTGTCCCCCGCGCCATAACCGCTAGATTCGTTCCCTGACTCCTGAACCCTGAACCCTGAACCCTGAACCCATGAACATCCTCGTCACCGGCGGCGCTGGTTACGTCGGCTCCCATGCCGTGCGGCTTTTGGTGAGCCGCCAGCATGACATCTGGGTGTACGACAACCTCTCCCGCGGCCATCGCTCCGCGGTGCCGGCCGGCCGCCTGATCACCGGCGATCTGTCCGACCAGGCGCACCTGACGCGCGTCCTGGAGGCCAACCGCATCGAGGCGGTCATGCACTTTGCCGCCTTCGCCCTCGTCGGGGAGTCGGTGAGCGATCCCGCGCTCTATTACGGCAACAATCTGCTGGGCACCTTCCACCTGCTGGAAGCGATGCGGGCCGCCGGCGTGCAGAAGCTGGTCTTCTCCAGCACCACGGCCACCTACGGCACTCCCGAGAAGATGCCGATTGCCGAGACGACGCCGCAGCAACCGATCAATCCGTACGGTTTTTCCAAGCTGGCGGTGGAGCGGATGCTCGACGATTATTCGCACGCTTACGGCCTGAGCTTTGCCGCGCTAAGGTACTTCAACGCGGCCGGCGCCTCGGCGGACGGCACGATCGGCGAAGATCACCTGCCCGAATCGCACTTGATTCCAATCGTGCTCCAAGTCGCGCTCGGCCAGCGGGAATCGATCGCCATTTTTGGCGACGATTATCCGACGCCGGACGGAACGTGCATCCGCGATTACGTCCACGTCGAGGATCTGGCCGACGCACACCTCCTGGCGCTGGAGCGCCTGGGGGGCGGGCGGCGGCTGAAACTCAATCTGGGGACCGGCCGCGGCTACAGCGTTCGCGAGGTGATCGACGCCTGCCGGAAGATTACCGGCCACGCCATTCCCGCCGTTCTCGGGCCGCGCCGTCCGGGCGATCCGCCGGAGCTGGTCGCCGACAGCACGCTGGCCCGCGAGACCCTCGGCTGGTCGCCGAAGTACGCGACCATCGAGTCGATCGTCGAGACCGCCTGGCGCTGGCACCAGGGGCACCCGCGGGGCTACGGCGACTGATGTAGAACGGAGTTTATTCCGTTTGGCTTAGAATCGAATTTATTCCGTTCATACGGCTCGGCAATCGGCATTGGATTATTCAGGAACGGATTGAAATCCGTTCTACTCATGCAGAAAATCATCGTCGAAAAGCCGTACCGGTTCGTGCCCCCCAATCGCGGGTCGTTCTGGTGCGCCCTGTGTCGCGTGATCAAGTTTCCTGCCTTGCACCTCCGCCGCAGCGAAGGGGTCGATGCCCACGAAATCCGCCACCTGGAGCGGTTTCAGGCCTCGCTCGCCGCCGGCCACGGCATTCTGCTCACGCCGAATCATCCGCGGACGGCCGACCCGGTGGCGATGGGCTTCTTGGCCATGGCCGCCCCGTCCTACCTGTGGGCCATGGCGAGCTGGCACCTGTTTCAGCAGGGCTGGCTCACCGCCTGGTTCATGCGCAGCGTCGGCGGGTTCAGCGTGAATCGCGAAGGGGTCGATCGCCAGGCGATCGCCATGGCGGTCGATCTGCTTGCCGAGGCCAAACGGCCGCTGGTCATTTTTCCGGAGGGGGCCACCAGCCGCATCAACGACAAGCTCCAGGCGCTCCTCGACGGCGTGGCGTTCATCGCCCGCAGTGCCGCCAAGAAGCGGGCCAAGCTCTCGCCGCCTGGAAAGGTCGTCGTTCATCCGATCGCGGTCAAATACTTCTTCCGCGGCGACGTCCGCCGGGTGTGCGACGAAGTTCTCACCGACATTGAAACGCGGCTCACCTGGCAGCCGCAGCGCGACCTGCCCCTGTTGACGCGGATCGTCAAGGTCGGGCAGGCGCTATTAAGCCTCAAGGAGCTGGAATACTTCGGCCAAACCGAGAGCGGTCCGTTTGCCGAGCGGCTGCAAAAGCTGATCGACCGCTTGCTCGCGCCGCTGGAACAGCAGTGGTTCGGCCGGTCCCCCAGCGGCCCGGTCGTTCCCCGGGTGCGCAACTTGCGCTCCAAGATCCTTCCCGACATGGTCGCCGGCCGGGTCGATGCGGCCGAGCGGGCCCGCCGCTGGCGGCATTTGGCGGACATTTATCTCGCCCAGCAGCTCGCCTGCTATCCGCCCGACTACCTGGCCAATCAGCCTAGCGGGGACCGCGTGCTGGAGATCGTCGAGAAATTCGAGGAGGACCTGTTCGACAAGGCCCGCGTCCATCCCGGCCGCAAGGTCGTGCTCGAAGTCGGCGAGGCGATCGAAGTTTCTCCCGAGCGCGACCGGAGTGCTCCCATCGACCCGCTGATGGTCTCGATCGAATCGTCGCTCCAGTTCATGCTCGACCGGCTGGCGGCGGAGTCGCCGCGGCTGGAGGGGTGAGGCCGGAGATCGGAGGCGGCCCCTCGAACGTGAGGCCATCATGATCGAGCCTCCCGTGGGTGGAAACGTAGCTATCAAAACCACGTTCTACCGCGTGAGGCTCACTTCTTCATTCCCTCCCTAGCAGTACGCCTATCTCCTTACGCCCCAATACCCAACACGAGAGGAAGGCGAGTTACGCCCTTATTACCGCCGCCTCTCGCGGGCCAGGAAGTCGATCAGCGAGGCCACCTGTGCCTGGGCGGCGGCTGGTGTGAACTGTTGCGTCTGCGCAAAGTAAGCGTCGCGCGGAGAAGTCGCCGGGAGCGGAGCCTGCGACGTCACCCGATCCATGCGGATGGCATCCGCCACGACGTAGCTATTCGCCGCATTGGTGAGCCGCACGACCATCTTCCCGCTGTTGATCGTGACCATCCCCAAGTACTGCCAGCTTGTGCCGTCGGCATCGAAGCCGCTGGACGCAGTCCGCTGATCGACGCGCCAAGTCACCTTGGCCTGCGTGCCGTCGTAGACCGAAAACGGAGCGTTGCTGGCGTTGTTCACGTTGCCGGTCCAACTGGCCCACACCCAGAACTGGCCTTCCGGCAGGTCGTTGAAAGTCCAGTTGGACTGCACCGTGCCGCTCCCTTTGGCCGTGCGGTGAATGTCGTTCTCGCGGCCTTTGCCGGTGACGTATTTCCATGACCCGACCTTGGTCCAGCCGCTGTCGCCGTTGTCGATCAGCTTCGGTCCCCCCCACGCGGCCGGGTCGCTCACCGTGCCGCTGATCGTCAGGTCGAACGGGTTCTCGTTGGCGTCGTTGTTGGCCAGGGCGATCGCGCCGCTGTAGCTTCCGGCCGCGGCCGCATCGAGCCGCACGGCAAACGTCGTGGACTCGCCCGGGGCGAGCGACGTGCTGCCCACGTTCGCTGCCAGCGAGAAGCCGACGGGGAGCGAATTGGCGTCCAGCGGAGTGAGGCTGAGCGTGGCGCCGCCGTCGTTGATGACGGTGAAGGTGCGGGTGACGGCATTACCGACGGTCGTCGAGCCGAAGCTGAGCGAGCCGCCGTCAGTCAGAATGTTGCCGCTTTCGGTGACCGTGATTTCCGGCGCGGCAACGACAGTCCCCAGCACGTTGATGCGGAACGGATTCTCGTCGCTGTCGTTGTTGACCACCTGAATCTGGCCGGCGTAAGAGCCGAGGCTGGCCGCGTCGAGCCGCAGGGCAAACGTCGCCGTCTGGCCGTTGAGGAGGATCAAGCTGCTCAAGTTGCTGGTCAGCGTGAAGCCGCTCGGCATCGCGCCGGCGTCGAGCGGCGACAGGTTGAGCGTTCCGCCGCCGTCGTTGCGGACGGTGAAAATCGTCGTCAGCGGCGAGCCGGCGGGGGTCGAGCCGTAATCGATGTAGACCCCGTCGCCGATGCCGTTGGCCCCGGCGAACATGCTGATTTCGGGAATGCCGACGGTTCCCAGGACGTTGATGCGGAAGGGGTTCTCATCCTGGTCATTGCTGACGACCTGAATCTGGCCCGAGAACGAACCGGCGCTCGTGGCGTCGAGCTGCACCGTGAACGTCGCGGTCTCGCCGTTGACGAGCGACAGGTCGCTGAGGTTGCTGGTCAGCGTGAAGCCGGCGGGCATCGCATTGGCGTCGAGCGTGGTGAGGTTCAGCGTATTGCCGCCGTCGTTGCGGACAGTGAACGTTCTCGTCACCGGAGCGCCGACGCCGGTCAAGCCGTAGTTGATATAGACGTCGTCGCCAATGTCGCTGGCGCCGACAAACATGCTGATCTCCGGCAGGGAATCGGCGGGAATCGTCCCCGCAATCGAGTACTGCCCGATGTTCCCATAGGCCCCATTGCTGCGAGCGACCAGATAGTACGTGCCTTCAGCGAGGGTAGCGGTAATGCTCGCGCCGAAGGAGTTGGTGGGAGAGGAGCTATACAAAATGGTGTTGCTCGCACTGCGCAGCTCCAGGATCGCGTCGAGATTGGGACCGAACGGGGCAACCGACAGGGTGAAGCTCACCTGGCCGCCGGCGGTTGTGAACTCCCACATATCGACGTCCGCATTGTGCTCGATCAGGCCGGCGAAGCTGACTTCCGTTCCAACGGCGGGCAGGTCGGCCGCGTAGGGAATCGTGTTGCCGTAGTCGTCCGCCCGTTGGCCGAAGCCGTTGTTGGCGCCGGCGATGATGGCGATGTCGTTCTGGAACGAACTGCTGCTGACGTTGGTGGCGCCGTTGAACCAGGTGGTGCGGGCGGAGCTGTAGCTGTTCCCCATGATCGGGGCCCAACTGGAGGTGCCCGGATTATATTCCTCGACCAGCGTGCTCCCATTCCACAGCGACTGATGGAGCAGGCCGAACAGATGCCCCGCTTCGTGGCTCGCCGCCTCGGCAATGTACCGCGGGTGGCTCGATAGGCTGTCTTCAAAGACGTAGGCAACGTTGGGGGCCGAGTTGTAAAAGCCGCCGATGTACGCCACCCCGCCGGCCGGGGCGCCGAACCAGTCGCTGTAGCTGCCGCCGATGGCGATGACCGCGGTCACCTGGTTGGTCTGGTTCCCCGGATCGATGGTCGTCACGTCGATGTTGAACGGCGCGAAATCTTCCGCCACGCGGGCCCAAATCTCCTCGATGGCCGTTAACTCGCCGGTGGTGAACGTGGTCGTGTCGCCGTCCTGGCTGAACGCGGGGGTCGAGACGTTGGTGTAGCTCCCCCAGCTCGACTCGAAGTGGCCGTCGAAATCGAGAAACAGCTTGGCGGTCGCACCGGGGTTGCTGCGAAGCTGCGGCAGGCTCGACAGCGGCGCCGTGCTCAGGGTCCCTTCCGAAGTCTCCTCCGCGGGCAGGCTGCTCAGCCCCTCGCCGGTGCAAACCGGACACGTGCAAAAGCCGTGGCTGGAAAGCTGTCCGCTGGCCTGCTCGAGCGTCAGGCTGGTCAGGACGAGCCGGGGCTCGAGGCTTTCCAGCTTCAGCCGGCGCGGAGTCCGGCGAAGCCTGCCGCTGGCAAGGAAACGGTCCACGTCGGGACGACGGCGCATGGGACCCCTCTTCAACTTGGCGGACGTGCATAGCCCGGGGCAGAAACCGCCCGATAGAAGGCTCACTACAAGAGCTAGGTCGCAGGACCGGCAGGGTCAAATGGGGCCAGGGGTCGCGGGCCAGGGGTCAGGGGCCAGGGGCCGGGGGTCAGGGGCCGGGGGTCAGGGGCCGGGGGCCAGGGGCCGGGGGCCAGGGGCCAGGAACGTGCCTGCGGTTCCGTCCCAGTATGCCCGCTGCCAGCGCGAATGCGCCACTAGGCGGCATGACGCAACTTATTTGCTGAATAGACGTTGCGTTACAAAAATGCCACTTTTTGTCTGGTCGGCGCTAGCGCGTTTCCGCATGCCCAATTCGCCCCCACCCCCTTCTCAGGGTCCGGGCCGGTGGATTGGAAGCATGAGCTGGAAAGTGATAAGCACTTTCGGGCTTTTTCCACGGCCAAAAAATGCCCGTAACCCTTTGCCTGCCAATCCTTTATAGAAATCAAAGGATTTTTCTTTAATAAGTGATCGGTCCCTTAATCGCCGTTCCCGAAATCACTTAACCCCTTACCCGCCAGTCGCTTAGAGAAACAGACGGATTTTCCTTGAATAAGCCCTCTTAAGCGCCACTCCTTATCGGCCCCTGGCCCCTGGCTTCCTGGCTCCTGGCCCTGGCCCCTGGCCCCTGGCTCTTTGGACTGCTTCACCGAATTTTCAAAGACCGTCGCGGACGGCTCTCGTCCGTCCGGGGCAAACTGCCCAGTCCTGCTTCCACGCGGCAATCGTCCGCGGCCGAGACCAGCCAACCCGCCATAGGTAGCATACTGTACAGTATACAAATATCCCCACCCCAAGTCAAGAATCCGGGCCAAGTGGCACGTCTTGAAAAGGGTGGCACGTACACTTGCCCGTGCGGACCCGCGCGTGATCCGGTTCACTTTCCCGAGTGGAACATTTGCTCACGCGGCGGAGTTCTGTCAAAAGACGCTTGCGGCCGCTCTCTGGATGGATGGTCTTGTCGCAGGGTCGCACGGGCAAGATCCTCCCGCCCCTTGACGCCCAGGCCTCTTTCAGGGAAGTGCCAACTTGGCTGAATCAGAATCCAAAAGTAAAGTCGGTTAAGATCAAGACGGTCCTTGCCGGGGAACTGGGCTTCGTCGGGGGCCTCACTGATCGGCATCCCGCTGAACAGACGTGGCTGGTCGATCCAACGACCGGAGTCCAAGAGGTAGTCGATGAATAACCACATCTAGTCCTCAAACAAGCGACCGCTGAGGGTGTTGGCGGCGTTTCATCGGGAGCGCAGCGGGGCTGTCGGTCGGGGGCCGGTAGGAGGATGGGCCGGGTTTTGACTGTTCGATGTTAGTAGGAGTGGTTAGTAGGTTTTTGGAGCGGGGCGCTGCGGCCGGACGTAGCGGCAGCTCTTGCGGCGAGTGATTTCTCACGCCGCCCGGAGGCTCGTCAACACCGCAGCACGCGGCACAAGCGGAAGAACGCGGGCAGGTGCGGGTTCCAACTCAGCACGCGGTAAATCGTCTGCCGCGCCTGACGCACGATCTGGCAGGGAATCCGCAGCACTCCGTTGATGAACGTCTTGAACTCCATCCGCAGCCAATCGCGACGCTCCTGGGCGTGTTCCTCGCGATGCCGCGGCTCGACCGGCAGGAGCAGTGCCGCCCAGGCCTTCAGCGTCCAGGCCAGCGAGGTCATCAGCATGTAGGCCCCGTTGCTGACCAGATTGTCCACGGGAGCGGCCAGGGCTCGCACACCGCCGGCAAGCTGGGCGATCGTGTTCTCCTGGTCGCAGCGGTCATTGCAGCCGAACACGATCTGGCGCCGCGGCGGCGGCCGATCGTTGCTGATGTAGAAGAAGTAGCGGATCTCATCGAGCAGACGTTTTTCTCCCTTCTCCTGCGTGATGTTCTTCCGCACCACGACCATGCGGTACGATCGGTCGCACGCGACTGGCCGGTAGTCGAACTCTGCCACCTGCTCGCTGTTCAGTTCCAGGTGCAAAAACTCCCGCCGCCGAATGATCTGCCGCTTGATCTTGGGCGGCCGCCTCCGCCGCGGACCGGCGCGGGTGTATGCCGGCGGCCGCGTCAGCTTCTGCCAGGCCGATTCCGGCAGACTCTCGGCGATTTCCACCAGGTTCGGCGTGGCGTCGTAGCCGAACTGAAACAGCACCCCCGCGTCGTCCCAACGGTCCAGATGCTGCGTCTGGCTGAAGTCGGTGTCTCCCCGCAGGCGAATCTGCCGAAAGCCCGCACGGCGGCAGAGGTCAATCGCCAGGTTTGCTTCGGTCGCCGCTCCTTCCGCGCTGGGCCGATTGCCGCTGCGGTTGACGAGGTTCAGCACTTCGCCCGTGTTGGCCAGCGTGACCAGCAGCGGATGATAGCCCCAGGTCCCTTTGTAAGAGATGTCCATCCCCTGCTTGCACTCGCCGCCGGTGACCACCAGCGTGCCGTCCATGTCGATGACCGCTTCGGCGAAGAATTCCTCCGGCTGCCGCCGCCAGACGTTCAGCCGCGCGTCGTCGATGGCGCGGCGTAGATCGTTCAGATCGCTCTCGGCGAACCGGCGGCAGAAGTCGCCGGCCGTGGTCGGATCGGGGATCGAGTCGGCGCCGACCGCATCCAGAAAGACTTCATCGTTGCGCCGCAGCTCCAGGTCTTGCAGACAGGTGGCGTCGCACAAGGCGTTGAGAGCCAGGTTCAGCACGTGGTCCGATTCGTGATACGGCACGTGCAGCTTGAGCAGATGCAGCCGGCGATCGATGGCCTCCACCAGACCTACTTCGCGGGCCAGCTTGACCATCAACCCGACGCCGCC
>DATKDU010000150.1:0-2650 GCA_035512595.1 Pirellulaceae bacterium | reverse complement strand
GGAGTGCCGTTCGTCACGGTCAACAACGCCGGCTGGGACACGCACGAGGATCTCGACCTGCGGCTGCGGGCCGGTTACACCGGGGCCCAGATCGGCGTCGGCCTGGTGCCGGCACTCGACCGGGCGGTCTCATCGCTGATGGACGAACTGGCTGACCGAGGCCTGCTCGAAGAAACCCTGATCGTCGTGATGGGGGAATTCGGCCGCACGCCGAAGCTCAACACCCGCGGCGGACGCGATCACTGGCCGCAGGTCTTCTCGGTGATGCTCGCCGGCGGTGGGATCGAGGGAGGACAAGTGATCGGTGCCAGCGACCGGACGGGTGAAACGCCGGCCGATCGACCGCTGACGCCAGCCGATCTGGCGGCGACTATCTTTTCGCTGCTGGGAATCGATCCCCAGCAGCGGCTGAAAACTGCCGACGGCCGTCCGATCGAAGTCAGTCGGGACGGCCAGATGATTTCCGAACTGGTGGCTGGATGAACCTGGCGTGCTGGCTTGCGACGGTGCTCGTGGCGCAAATGCCGGCCGCAGGACTTCCCGCCGCGCCGGTCACCGCACTGGCATTTGCTCCGGACGGCAAGTCGATTATCGCAGCAACGCCGCATGAAGTCGCCGAGCTTTCGTGGCCGGAGCTCAAGCCGTTGCGAAAGATTGCCGCCGAGGTGGCGCACGTTCATGACGTGTCCTTCGCACCTGGCGGCAAGCGGCTGGCGATTGCCGGCGGCCAGCCGGCGGAAGCGGGGCGCGTGGCGATCTTGTCGTGGCCTGATGCCAGGGCCGAGCCGACGCTCGAAGTTGGCCGCGATGTGATCTACCGCGTGGTGTGGCATCCGGGAGGCCATGTACTATTCCTCCCCAGCGCCGACAAAGGGGTGTACCTGGTCAAGGCAGGCGGGACGCCTGCCCCACGTGCGGGCGCGCCGATCGCGCTCGAAGAACATTCAGCAGCAGTCACTGCGGCCGCTGTCATCCCCGACAAGGACAGAACGCTGCTCGCCACCGCGGGACGCGATCAGACGATTCGCATCTGGGACATCGCCAATCCAGAAAAGTCGCTCCGTAGCTTTGACAATCACACGGGCGCCGTCCACGACCTGGCGCTGCGGCCGGCAGGCGACGATTCGCCGCCGATCCTCGCTTCCGCCGGCGCCGACCGGACCGTTCGCTTCTGGCAGCCGGCGATCGGCCGCATGCTCCGCTTCAGCCGTCTCGCATCGCCGCCGCTGGCGATCTGCTGGACGAAGGACGGCCAGCGCGTGGCTGCCGCCTGTCAGGATGGCCGCGTGCGAATCGTCGAGCTGCAAACGGCCCGATCGGCCGTCGAACTGCCGGCGGTGGAAGGCTGGGCGTACAGCATCGCCCTCGCCCCCGACGGCCGGACGCTGCTGGTCGGCGGAGAAAGTGGACAACTGGAAGCAGTCACGCTACCCCAGGAGAATGACCGATGACCAAGCCCCAATGACCAATGATGATCGACTCCATTGGTCATTGGGGCTTGGTCAATGGAACTAAGCTTGAAAGTTGATAGCACGCCTAAATGGTTCGTTTTCAGCGGGTTTTCAGCGAATTTCGCGTGGTTGTCTCAGCAAGGTGCTCGACGCAGTGAAAGGGGATTGCCAGCATCGCCTGCATTCACGTCTTGGGACAGCGATAGCAACCATATGCCGAGAGTCCCGTAATTCAGTGCTCCTTTTCGCTGTCTTACTGCTCGAACTGACTTCCCCGATTAGATTTGCGACGCGAAAACGTTTCCAAGCTTAGTACCATTGGGGCTTGGTCATTGGTCATTCATACGAGCCCCCACCGCTTTCTGAGATACCACTCCAGCGATAGCGCCCCGACCAGCGTCAGGAAAAACGCCCAGGCATCGGCGGCGGTCGAGGCCAGCTTCCATTTGATCTGCCGCTCTTCGTATTCCTTCGGCCGCTGGACGTATTCCTCCAAGAGCGCTGAGAACTGCTCGGGAAGGACGAGGCGGCCGCCGTCATGCCGCGTCTCGCGGGCCAGCGAGTCGAGAAACTGCGGATCGGCGGCAATGTTGGAGAGCTCCACGTCGCGGTCGAGAACCAGGAACTCGGCCCGGGCGTTTCCCAGCGTCTGCCCCTGTCGCGTCGCCGCCACGTCAATCGAATAATCCCCCGGCTCGGTCACCTCCAGCGAGCCGGAAAAAATGCCGTCCCGATCGGCCGCCAACTTGACAGTCTGCTTGCTGCCGCTGGGTAGGGTGATGGCCGCAGCGAGCTGGGCGTCCGCAATCGCATCGCCGGCGCCGGTCCGCGCGCCGGCCGTGATCTGCACGCGGCTGCCGGGATTGAACCGCCGCTGCTCGAGCTTGACCCACACGTCGTCGCGGACCAGGTCGTCGCGGCGCACGAGCCACAAAATCACCTGCCGCCAGAACCGCTTGTGTTCCCGCTCGAAGCCGTGCATCTGCCACAGCCAGGTCGATTCGGCACCGAAGGCCAGCACGCGGCCGCGGCCAAACTCGCCGGAGACGAGCACCGCTTCCTGCTGGGGCGTTTCCAGGAGCACGCGCACGCCGGGGGTCTGCTTCACGCCGGCGAACTTGTGGACCGAATTCAGCGGCGTCAGCTTTTGCCAGGCCGCTTCGTTCTCGCTGGCGGGGGCCAGCCGCGTGATCGGATGC
>DATKDU010000149.1:0-3211 GCA_035512595.1 Pirellulaceae bacterium | reverse complement strand
CCTCTGCTCGTGGACCCATACCGCCCCACAGCACCGAGTGACAACCAGCAAGCACTTCGTCCCGCCGAAGCATCTGGAGCAGATTCTAAGGAAAGTGCATCGGAGCTAAGTCTGCTAAGTCTCTGCGCGACGACAAGGCATCGCGCGACGGTCCGCGTGGCGCATCTGCCCCAGCCACTCGGTCGGCCCGTTACGGCCGTTGGGCCTTCGGCAAGCATCGCGTGACACGGCGATGCTCGCTCTGGCCCCCGCCCTGATTGCTCTCGCCAAGTCGGCCCAAGTACAATCGATCGAGAAGTCCGGCATCGTGCCGGCGATTTCCGCGTCGGACAAGGCCAAATGACACAAGCATGAGCGAACAGCATCTCTTCCAGTGCCGCACGTGTCATGGGAATGTGGCTGTTTGTGCTTCGTCATGCCCGCACTGTGGGGGAGGCGAGCCGGCCAAGAGTTGGCTGCAAGTCAATTGGGAACGGGCTTTCGAAACGAAGTGCCAGCTTAATGATGCTCTCCTTGAAGAACTGCGCGCACTCAAGCCGGACGGTTTCATGGCCAGGAATGGCAACCGACTCCTCGCGCTGGCCTTGGTTGCGGTTTGTTCGTTCGGACCCTATTACTTCTTGAGCGGAACCGCCCAATGGATTCGGTTTGCTTGCGCGGCGTTAGTCGTCGCCCAATTCCTTGGCGTATTCCGACAGTGGCTTGGAGGCAGTGGCGAGATCGATCGTTTTCATAGCTCCACTTCCTGTCCCGCGATCACGACCTTGCTCGCCTAACGGGCTGAACCATCGCACCTCCGGTATGCCTAGCCCGCGCTAGCGGGCGGCAGGTAGTAGCACGGGCATCAGCTCTCGTCGCTCTACATCCTTAGTCCTTGCGATTCGGGCCTTTGAATGCCTTGGACCCCCGCCGGCTCGGGGCGCACGACGCACTTTGCATTAGATGGCACGGCGGTAGCAACGTTGGCCGGTGGCGGCTTGAAGGCGCTGCTGCCAGAAGCGATCGAGGGGGGCGGTGTCGCTCAGGTAGTCGCCGCGGAGTTGCAGCATTGCTTCGCCGCCACGCTCCGACCAGAACTTCTCAGTACCTTTCACTCGGCGGTTGATCTGCTTGACGGCCGATTCCACGTAGCTGCTCATCAGCGGCAGACCGAGCCGGCGGTAGCGCGCATAGTCCATCCGCGTCTGGTGTCGGTCCAGGTATCCCCGCGTGGTGGCGACGATCTGTCGCGGGTCCGCAGCAGCCGCATCGCGCGGCGGTAGCCCGATCTCGGCCTGCCGTTGCTCAAGTTCTGCGAGCACCCGCGGCACGTCGCCTGACCACACCGCTTGAATCCAGCGGCAATACACGGGCCAACCCTCGGCAAACGGGCGGCCTGTCAGCGCTGCCGCGAAGACGTACTGCAAGGCATGGATGAAATCCAGGATCGGCACGTAATGCGAGAAGAAGCGGGCGTGCAAAGTCCAATTCATGGCCGCACCGTCCGCGACGAATCCTTTGCAGCGGGCGGCCGCGAAGCCCCGCGACCAGGCCGCAGCCGCCAACAGCCCGCCAAACACCGCGCTGCAGACTCGGCTCGCCAGGATCGTCTTCACGCGGGGCTGCGGACGGCCGGGCCGGTCGATGCTTTCGGCCGGCTCGGCCAGCGTCAGGTCTGCCTCGGGCGGGCCGGTGGCACCGAAGTGGCCCAGTTCGCGGACCAGCTTGGTCATCCGCCGCGGGTTGAGAAACGTCTCGGGGATTTGCGGGCAAGGATCCTCGGCGTGCTCGCGGCTGTGCATCGTCAGCAGACAGCCGACCTTGTGATCGCGCCAAAACCGCGACCGGCATTCCTCCTCGCCACGTGCGATGGCCTGCGAGGAAACATCGGCAATCGCTTCACCCGAGGCGTCCTCCGCGGACGTTTCGTGGTCGGCGGCCACCACGGCGTCGGCACACGTTTGTTCCACAGCCAGGCTGATCGCGACCTCGGCCGCCATCTCTTCGGAACACACTTCCTCTTCCGCCGTGGGAACTGCCGCGGCAAGCGAGGGCCGCTTCCTGGCCCGCTCGCGAATGAGCATCTTCCCGCAATCGAACTCCACCACGGCCACCTGAGGTGCCAGCGGCAGCGGACAACCGCGCTGCTGTTGGGGCAACGGCAACGCTTGCCAGCTCTCCACGCCCGCGGCTCGCTCCGTCAGACGTTCCTCGCCGATCCGCTTCACGGCGCGCTCGACGGCCTTGGGACCGATCTCCAGTTCGGCCGACTCGCGCAGCTCGCGGCTGGCTTCCGCATAAGAACCGTTGCGAACGCCGGCCTGCACCATCTTCCGCAGCACGGCCGGACTTTGCTCTTCATCCGGCCGCAGGCCCAACGTCTGGCACTGAGGGAAAAAAATCCCGCCGACAGCGGGAACAATAACCGACCGGCTCGTCCCATCCCACCAATCCTCGGCGGGTCAGCAACTCGTGCCATTCCGCGTCTCGCGGCTCCAGCGGTGCTCCGCAGCGGCAGACCTCCGTCGTGCTCTCCGACGCCTGCTCTTCGAGGGCCTGCTGCATCACCGCCCGGGCCACCGCGTCGCCGACCTCGACACCGAACTGCTCGATAGCTTCAAAGGACAACGACGGCGATGGCTCGGCTGAGCCATCCAGCCAAATGCTCAGCTTGCGCGCTGCCTCATCCACCAATGCCTGCACCGCCGCCGTTCGTTCTTGCTGCTTAGCCATCCTTGGCACCTCCATCGCTAGCGACTGCTCCCGAAACAGAGATCTCAATCTCCCCCCAAACCTAAAGGCAGCACGATAGCGACCAACCCGCCAACTACAAAGTCCGTCGTGCGCCCCCCGCTCACCTTGTCACCCCGCCCACCTTGTCACCTTGTCATCCTCCGCGGTACACTCCCGCCCCTTTCCGCAAAAGCCGCCATCGCTGGGAGCACCGCTGCCGATGACCACCGTCGTCCGCTATCCCGAACTGCGCGCGATCCACACCAGGCTCTTTGGCGTGACATTTCACAACCCCGACGGCGGCCACCGGCAAGAGATCATCCAGCGCTGCCGGCCCGGCGACGGGCTGACGCTGGTGCGGGAGCCGGCCAATCCGCACGACCCCTGGGCCATCGCGGTCCACACGGCCGGCGGGCAGAGGATCGGCTACGTCGGCTATCACCAGTCGCGCGAGCTGGCCGCCGAGATCGACGCAGGGCGGAAAGTCACCTGCGAGATC
>DATKDU010000148.1:0-8531 GCA_035512595.1 Pirellulaceae bacterium | reverse complement strand
CCCGGATCGCTGCTGGTGACGACGCGGGCCGGTCCGCCGCGAGCTGCGTAACCGGCGGACTCGATCACCTCTCCCCACCGCCGCTCTTGCTCGTCCAGGAAGGCAGTGAACTCGTCGCCGTGGGAAATCGTGATCCCAAAGCGGTTCTTGGCCATGAACTCCTGATAAGCATCCGACTCCAGAACGCGCGTCAGACTCTCGTCGAGCAGGTTGCGGACGTCCTTTGGCGTTCGCTTGGGCAGGAGTAGCCCGCGCCAGCCGACCGCTTCCCAGTCGATGCCGCTTTCTTTCGCCGTCGGCACTTGCGGATAATCGGGCAGCCGCTGGGCCGCCATCACGCACAGCACCCGCAGTTGCCCCGCTTCAAGCTGCGACTGCGCCTCGGGAAGGCTGCAGCAGACGGCGTCGATATGCCCGCCGAGCAGTTCGACCAGTGACGGCGCCGAGCCTTGCGACGGCGCCCAGACGATCGACTCGACCGGCAAATCGGCCGCCAGCAATAAGCCCGATCGGGCCAGGTCCCAAGCGCCGCCGGCAGCCGTCCCCGACATTTTCAGCTCGCCGGGACGCGTGCGAACGTCGCTGAGGAACTCCGCCAGCGACCTCCACGGCGCATCGGTGCGGACGAAGATCGCCGCCGGGTCGGCATTCACCTGGGCCAGCGGCTGAAAGTCGCGGTAGGTCAGGTCCGAAATTCCCATCGCCCGCATCGTGGAGAGCTCGAACGTCCCCATGGTGATCGTGTAGCCATCGGGCCGGGCGCGGGCCCCCGCGGCATGCCCCGACGCGCCGCTGCCGCCGGTCTGGTTCTGCACGACCACCGGCTGCCCCAGTTCCCGCTGAAGCTGGTCCGCCAGAAAGCGGGCCACGCGGTCGGTCCCGCCGCCGGCCGCCCAGGGACAGACGATCACTATGGTACGGGTGGGGTACTCGCCCGCTCGGTCCTGGCAGCCGGCTAGTGCCGCGGCCAGTAGCAGTGACAGCCATGTAGTCGCGCGTCGCACAAACAATTTCATGGCTGTCATGCACCACTCACCATTAACTTGGTCCCAAGCTCTGCTTGGGACGGAGTGGATTCACCACTCACCTCACATAATCCGCCGCCGTCTCCCGCTCTCCCGGCTCGTACTTCCTCTCGGGGCTGTGCGCTTCGCGGCAGATCGCTTCGATCTTCGCCATCACGTCGGGCTTTTCTTTGGCCAGATCATGCTCCTCGCCAATGTCGCTGGCCAAGTCGTACAGCTCAAACGACGCATTGCCGCGGTTCTTGACCGCTTTCCAGTTCTGCCATCGCACGGCCTGCTGGACAATGTCTTGCTTCGTGCCGGCCGCTTCCCAGTACAGGTACTCGTGCTGCTTCTGCCGCTCGCTCTCGCCGAGCAGCGTGGGGACGAACGAAATGCCGTCGAGGTTCTTTGGAAGCTTGTCCGCCGCGCCGGCCAGCTCGGCCAGCGTCGGCATCACGTCCGGAAAATAGCCGAGGAAGTCGCTCGTGCTGCCGGCTTTGATCTTCCCCGGCCAGCGGACGATCGTCGGCTCGCGGATTCCTCCTTCGTAGAAGTTGGTCTTCGCCCCGCGATAGGGACCATTGCCGTCAAAATACTCGACGAAGATGTCGCTCCAGGCCCCCGGCTGCGGGCCGTTGTCGGAGGTGAAGAAGACGACCGTGTTCTCCTCCAGCCCCAGCTCCTTGAGCTTGTCGAGCACCTCGCCGATCAGCTTGTCGAGATAGGTCACCATCCCGGCGAACTCGGCATACGCGTCGTCGCTGCCGAGGTACCCCGGCCGCGGATCATCGCGCGCGACCTTGGGGAACTTTCCTTCGTATTCCTTCCGCGCCTCCGGTGGAACGACTAGCTCCACGTGCGGCATGATGTACGGCAGGTAGGCGAAGAACGGCCGGTCCTTGTTGGCCTCCAGAAAAGCGAGGGCCTCCTCGTGGATCACGTCTTGGACGTACCGACCGCGGCGCTTCCCTTCGTTTTCCTTCAGCGGCATTCGCTCCAAATCCTTCATCACGAAATACGGATAGTAGAAGTGGGCGTGCGTCTGGCTGTACTGCCCCACCCACGTGTCGAAGCCCTGCTTGACCGCGACGCCGGGCGTGTCCTCCCGACCCAGCCCCCATTTGCCGAAGCCGCCGGTGGCATAGCCGGCTGCTTTGAGCACCTCGGCCACGGTCACGTCCTCGTCGTAAAGGTAGCGGTTGAGCCCGTTGTTGCGGACCGGCGTGTGCCCCGTGTGCAGGCTGGTCATCAGGACGCTCCGCGACGGGGCGCAGACGTTGGCCCCGGCATAGAACTGCGTGAACTTCATCCCCTCGGCCGCCAAACGGTCGATGCTGGGCGTCTTGATCTTCGTCTGGCCGTAGCAGCCGCAGTGCCCGATCCCCAGATCGTCGGCCATGATGAAGATGAGGTTCGGCGGTCGGCCCGCCGGTTCGGCAGCAGCGGCCCAGGCCGGATGCAATAAGAGGACGAGCAAGCCGATCGCCATCAGGTCGCGTTTCATGGGTCACCTCGGGTGCAGGGTCGATTGCCAGCAGCGTACCCGCCCGCCACGGGTGATAATAGTCGGCGCGCGGGATTTGGCGGGGCGGCCGGCGACGTATGTCCTTTTGTACAAGAGGTTTGCGGCCAGGGAAGGGTCTGGAGCGAATTGCCAGTTGATAACAGGCGGAATCCCCCGCTTTTAGGGGGTATTTGTTCACGTGGCCGATGCAGGCATGCCGGGCGGCCCAATCGAGCCTGCATGGCGAGTCGCTCGCGCGAAATCGCCGCTGGCCCACGACCTGGCCGTCGCAGCAACCGGGTGCCGCGGCGTCACTTACGTTCACTACACCACCCCTGGGGCAGTTCGGGGCGCTAGCGCGAAATGGAGGGCCGGACCGGCTGGTTGCATCCAGTGAATGACGACCAAGTGACTGTGTGTTCATTGGTGGTTTTTTGACAACAAAGGGGGGGGTCTGTCAATAAACTCCCTCGACTGGGGGGTCGCGCCCGCTGCGCGACCCTGCGCGCACCGACCGCCCAAAGGATTAGACGCTTGACCAGTGACACCTTTGGTCACTGCCCCCCGCCTTTCGTGAATTTCCCGTCCCTTATCTTCCTGTCCCTCAAGGCCTTACCCAGAGCGGTCAATCTCCCTCCAGCCGGAGCGAATACCACAGCAGCCCATCGCGGCGCATTCGTCCTCTTCCCTCGGCAGGCCCCATGCACATCACCCTCGACCACGTCAGCAAACGGTTCGGCTCACTCTTGGCGCTGGATGAAGTCTCGCTGGAGATTCCGCCGGGAAAGATCGTCGCGGTCCTGGGCGTTAACGGCGCGGGGAAATCGACCCTGCTGCGGACGCTCGGTGCGCTGCTCGTGCCGACGGCGGGCGAAGTGCGGTATGACGGCGAGAAGTTCGACCGCAGCCGGATTGATTTTCGCAAGCGGCTGGCGCTGCTTCCCGATCAGCCGCCGGTCACCAGCGGGCAGACGCCGATCAGCTACATGGCGATGTGCCTGCGGTTGTGGGAATCGCATCGCCCCGGCATTGAAGAGCTGGCCCTGTCACTGCTGACCGACTTCGATTTGCTGCCGCTGGCGGAGAGTCAGTTCGCGAGCCTGTCGCGTGGGCAGACCTACAAGGCGGCATTAGCCGCGCTAATTGCCTCCGACCCCGAGCTGTGGCTGCTCGACGAGCCCTTTGCGGCCGGCATGGACCCCCGCGGCATTGCGGCCCTGAAGCGGTACGCCAGCAAGCGCGCCGGCCGCGGCGGCACGATCCTCTACACGACGCAGATCGTCGAGATTGCCGAGCAGTTTTCGGACGTGGTCTGCATCTTGAACCGCGGGCGGGTCGTGGCACTGGAAGAGACTTCGCAGCTCAAGCGACCGCACGACGCCCCCGGCCGCTCGCTGGACCGGCTGATCAGCGAATTATCCGAGGCGGGCGTATGAACCGCACCGAGCGCGACTTCCGCCGCAGTCTCACCCGCCGCGTGCGCGCGATAGTGGATGCTTCGCCGGAGATGCGCGCGGAGTGGCAGCGGCGGCGTCTATCGCTTCGGCGATTGATCATCATCGGCGGTGCAGTTGCCTTCTGTGCCTTGTTTGCGATCCTTGCCGTTCCCTTCGGCATCGGTCATGGATGCTGTATCCGCACGTTGCTCGCCTGTTTGGTACCGGCGAGGGAGTGCTGATCCCTTCGCCGGATTATGCCCTGACCCCGACGACGCTCGCCGTTACTGGCGGGGTCTTGCTGGCCATTGCCTTTGGACCATTTGTGCTCGGCCCAGGTCAGTCATTGTGGCGAAAAGCTCATTTTCCGCTGTCCGATCGCCAGCTCATGTGGCATCGGCTTGGGCTCCTGGCGATCATTGCTGCGCTGTGTACCGCGTGCTTCACGCCTGTCTACGTCGGCATCATCACGTTTGAGAAGCTCTCGATCGGCCAGGTGGCGGGAATCGTCGTTTGCGTGGTTCTGCAGTCCGCGCACTGCCTGGCAATCGTCGTAGCATTTGCTCCCCGCATCCGGCCCTTTACTTTGACGCAGATTGGCTTCCTGTTTGCCGGAATCGTCTGCATGATCGCCGGCCTGTCCGCGAATGGACTGTGCGATCTGCTCTGGCGATACTGGCATCCGCTGGCAGCCGTGGCACTGGCCACTCCGGTCGGTTGGGCGAATGCCGCCATTGTCTACGGGGTCATAGGCGGGCACTGGTGGGGCTGGCTATTTCTACTGCCGCTGCCGTCGGCCGGCATTGCCGCGCTGGCCTGGCTGCGGCGCGGTTACGCCATTGGCGAGTTGCGGATCCGTGGCGACGGGGTGCAGCCAATTTATGCCTTTGGCCTGAAGAATTCCTGCATTGAGGCGGAGGAACCGCCTTCACGATCAGCGGCACCGCGAAATGAGGATGGATGCGTCGCGTCCACGGAACGGGTGACCTCACTCGCACGCAAGAGAATCCTGGCAGGGGAGGCGCTTGCCCCGCTGGATTGGAGCCGACTTGGTGTTATCGAGCGTGTCGTTGGCCAGTTCTTGACGGACCGCCAACGAGCGATCTTCGAGCACATGTATTTTCGTTGCCCCTTTTGGACTCGCGCCTGGTTGATTGCCTTTGTCATCGGATTGCCGCTGCTTGGTTTCCTGTTTCTGGCCCGAATTGCGGGCTCCGAACCTGGCAAACCCGAATGGATCGTGACTGGCGCGCTGTGGCTGATCGCATTGCCCATTGCGGAAGCCGTTGCTTTGCTGTGGTCTGTTTCAACACCCTTCGCCACTCACGTCGATCCGCACTACCCAATTGGCCTCAAGGAAGTGGTAGGGGCAATGCAGCGAATGTATTGGCTACGGCTCCCTTTCTGGATGCCGATGTTTCTGGTCGTGACTATCGTGTTGTCTGTGGGCCGTTCCGAGTGGTACTGGCACGTTCTGGTCAATCTGCTATCGCTCATTCTCCTATCGCGAACGTGGCTGTTGATGGCAGCGAGAACATTGCCGGCAGGATCGAGCGGCAGTTTTTCGTGGCAGGAAGTGGGGTTGGTATTGTTCCCTTTCCTCCTTCTGGCGTTGTCGCTGCCGCTGGCTTTCTATCATCATTGGGCGATTTCGCTGGCGTTACTGGCCGCACTGGTCGTTGTTGGCGAGCTTGCCGGCCGTTATTACGATTGGCTGTACGTTCACGGCAATCTTGACCTGAAACTATGCCACTGGAGACGAGACGGGCGAACCTCAAACGCGGTGGTTGACCTATAGGGAAAGTCGCGTTGCCCGCCGCTATGATCGGTCAGCGGGTGCGATATTGCATCTCATCCCATGCCCGATAATTCCCGGTGGTGCTACATTTGACGGCTGACCCTCACTCCCCCCATTTCTTCGCCGCGTGGGCGCGGCGGTTAAACCATGCACGCCTGGCACGACGTTACTCCCGGCATCAACCTGCCCGACGAATTTCTGGCGGTGATCGAGATTCCCAGCGGGTCGAGCGTCAAGTACGAGCTCGACAAGCAGACGGGGCTCCTCAAGCTCGACCGCATTTTGTATTCGGCCGTCCATTACCCGGCCAACTACGGCTTCATCCCGCAGACGCTGGCCGAGGATGACGACCCGCTCGACGTGCTCGTGCTCTGCCAGGAGCCGGTCGCCCCGCTGACGCTGGTCACGGCCCGGGCCATCGGCCTGATGACGATGATCGACAGCGGCAAACGGGACCACAAGATCGTGGCCGTGGCGGTGAGCGACCCGGAATTCAACGGCTTCCACGAAGCGAGCGAACTGCCGCCGCACCGCGTGGCCATGCTGCGGCGGTTCTTCCTGGACTACAAGACGCTGGAAGGGAAGGCGGTCGAGGTGGACGACCTGCAGCCGGCGGAATTCGCCAAGCCGGTGATCGTCGATGCGCTGGAGCGGTACAGCCGGCAGCGGCGGCGGGGATTCATCAAGGGGTAGCGGACACGCGCCAATGTAGGCCCCTTGCTCCGCAAGGGCCTGAAGCGGATCAGCGTCTCGCAAACATTGGGTCGCGGCACTTCCGTCCCTCGCGGAGCGAGGGGACTACCTTACCCATTGATCGTATCAATCAGCATCCGCAGCCGCCCAAAGCTCCGCCGGCTGAAGGAGAAAATGAGCCGCGGGAGATGAGCCAGGTCGGGCTCGTCTTTTTCGCCGGGCAATGCTTCCCCTTGCTCGTATTCCCCCTCGCTGAGCAGATCGCCGAACTCGGCCTTGATCTGGTCGAGCTTGAGCGGGTGCAGCGGCTCGTTTAAGCGGAAGACCAGCTTCTGCTTCACGTACCGCATGCTGTGGTAGACGCGGAAGAAGCGGAGCACTTCTTCGACCGCTGCCTGGTAGTCGTCGGTCAGCATGAACAGGCTCAAATCCTCGGGCGAGATGAGCTTGTTCTTCAGGAGCTGGCCGCTGATGAAATCCTTGAGCGCCTGCCAGTAGTTGCCCCCCGGCGAATCGAGCAGCACCACCGGCACCATGTCGCGCTTCCCCGTTTGCAGGAGCGTGACGACCTCCATCGCCTCGTCGAGCGTCCCGAACCCGCCAGGGAGACAGACGACCGCGTCGCACTCCTTCACGAACATCAGCTTCCGCGTGAAGAAGTACTTCATGTGGACCAGCTTGTGGTCGCCGGCAATCACCGCGTTGGCGGACTGCTCGAAGGGGAGCATGATGTTCAGCCCCATCGAGTGCTCGCGGCCGGCGCCGATGTGCCCCGCTTCCATAATGCCGCTGGCTGCGCCGGTGACGACGAGCCAGTCGTGGTCGGCGAAGGCCTTGCCGAGCTGGACCGCCTCCTGATAGGCGGGCTCGTCGGGGAGCGTGCGGGCCGAGCCAAAAACGGTCACCTTGCGGTGGCGGCGATAGGGGGAGAAGACCTTGAACGCGTATCGCAGCTCGCGGAGGGCGCGGGACAGGAGCTTCAGGTCGCCGCGGCTGGAGCCGTCGGCCGCCAGCTTGTCCGCCGATTCCTTGATCGTCTGGATCAAGTCGTCGATATGATGGCGGCGGTCTTCGTCGTCGCCGGCGCGAATGGCTCCCTGACCGTCGGTGTCGGGGGTGGGAAGCGAGGATTTGTCGTCCATGGGCCGCCTTGTGGCCGGCGCCAGTGGCAGCCGGCGGCAATTTCCTGAGACCTGTGAAGTAACGCAGGAATTATACGTCACGGCGGCAAGCAGAAATGACCAAGGACCAAATCCCAATGACCAATGCCAGCAAGCAACATTGGTCATTGGGGCTTGGTCATTGGTCATTCATACCGCGGCGGCCTGGCCAAACGTCAGGCGCTTACTACGCGCTGGGGCGGCGAAAATGCTCATAGGCCAGCAGCACCTCGTACAGGTCGCTGGAGATCGTGATCGGATCGTCGGAGAAGTCGTTGAGCCAAGTGCGGCGGTCGCGCTGAGCTTCCACGAGCAGCGGCAGGACTTCCGTCAGCGGCAGCGTCACCATCTGCCGGGCGGAAGACCCCCCATCCGCTGTCAGGACGTTCTCCTCCGGTCCGTAATAGATGCGCAAGCGATTGCGAGCCATCCAGATTCCTTCCGTGCAAGTGATTCCCTTCTGCATGCCCCGCGGCAGCCGCCAACTACAAGCCCGAAGCGCCAGCGAGGGACAGGCAGCCACTCGCCAAACGGTGTTTCCCTCGCTTGCGCTTCGGGCTTGTGAGCCCGCGGCGGCTCGCATCGGCTGCCCGGCGCTTCCTGCGCAGGGCGGCCCCGTGCCGGCATTCCATCCTGGATGCCAGCATCTGCCCGATCGGTCCGCTGCGTCCCACCGGCACTTTTTGCCGCTGGCAGGGCCCAGGCGTACCGCGACCGGTCGCGAGCTAATCCGCTGAATCGATTATCGGCAGGCGGGAGGGGGAGCATGAAGAAAATTGGGCATGGCCAGTGGGTAGCCGTTCACGCCTCGGTGAGTGACGGCGCGGAGTGACGGCGAAGATGAGCTTCGACGGCAGTGGTGATGAGGGTGAAAGCGTTGCGGGATTGCTGGCGGCAGGTTTCAACGACGGTCAACAGGGTTTCGACGAAGCG
>DATKDU010000147.1:0-9604 GCA_035512595.1 Pirellulaceae bacterium | reverse complement strand
AGGTAGTCGGCTAAATCCCGACTGTTGTCGGCCGCCACAAAAACGTCGAACCGATAGCGACGACGCACTTGTGCCTTGGATACCACATTATACGCCAGCGACTGCAGGTCTGCATGAAAATCGTGCCCCTCCGGCACCACGACAATCAGGTCAATGTCGTTCGGAACCGCTTTTCCGGTCACGAAACTGCCGTCCACGATCACGTATTTGGCTACGCCACTCAGTTTGGCCTCCCGCAAGAAAGCCTCCAGCCGCTCATACAGCCGGCAGCGCAGGTCGCTGGTTTGAAAGGTTCCGAATCGGTCACGCAGCTCCTGGAGCGTGCAGTCATAGATGCCGACAGGGAGCAGGCCGTCGGCATCAAAGTCAGGGATGGGCATCGGCGGCTCAGGTGGTGCGGTGCAGAGGTGGAAGGCCGTAGAGTAGCACTTTACAGGACAGGTTGAAAACCTGTCCTACGGCATTGGCCGCGGCAACACTTCGCCGCGGGCAAGCTTCGCGAGCGCCTCTTCCACCTTGCGGTGCATGGGCAGCGTCTGCACGACCAGCAGCCACTCGTCCCCCACCGGCTCGATGATCCCGTAGCCGCCGTTATCGTCCCACGCGTCAGGCTCAAGCCGCTCGGTGAACATGTCGGCCACCTGATACGCGTGCTGTGGCATATCGTCCCCTTTTAACAGCGGCAACGGGTACAACCGGAGCAAGGTATGCGACGGTTCGGTATCGGGATCGGTGACGAGCAGCATGCCTTGCGAGATGACAAACGCGGCCGTATTGTGTCTTTCGATCTTTGTCAGCACTTCTGACAGCGGCTGCTTGTCCATTGACAGATCAATCGCGAAGCGGCCATTTTCCAGCCCTGCGTCCTCAAACCATGGCTGGTCGAAGCGGACCGGAACTGCCGCCTGAGAGCACAGTTCTTGGATTGCCTTTCGGACAAGCGGCCTGTCCACATGGTACGTCACGGGCGACTCAAGCCTCTCGATCAGCCGCTGTTCGCGGTCACTCAACCCCACCCACACCGGCATTCGCCCGCTGTCCGTCGCGGGAGCGTCCTGTCCACAATTCACCGGCAGGCAATGTTCGCTCAGGGCGTCAATCAGCTCCTGGACCTGGCGGCTGACGTCGTAAGTCTGGCGAAAGACGAGCAGCCCGCGGAAGATCTCGGTTGAACCCGGCCCCCCCACTTCGTCCCACATCTCGGGCTCGACGCAGGTCGTGACCAGGTCGATGATCGTATCCTCGTCAAATCCGCCGCTGGCGGACCCTAGCAAATGCCGCACGTCGATGATCCGCGTCACTAGGTGCTCCTCGACATCCTCCCGCGTCGTGACGTACAGTACCTCGCCGCGCGGATCGAAGGTGTAGTCCTGTTCCTCCAGCAGGAGCGCCAACGCGTCCCGCAGCGGCAGCGGCGGCAAATCGACGGTGACCGGTGCGTCAAGGGCCACCACGCTGTCGGGAAGGAGCCGCAGAACCACCGGTATCTCCAGCCGCCGAGACAGGTCGCGGCAGACTTCACCCAGTGTCAGTGCGGCGTATTTCAGTGTCACTTTCTTGTCGAGCGCCTGCCGCACCGAAGTGGAAACGTCATCGATCGGCTCCAGGAGCGCATCGGCCGCCGGGTCGACTCCGGGCATCAGATGAGCGCGGAGTCGGGCCAGCGTCCGGGCGAGTCGCACCTGAATTTCCTCCGTCTGGGCGACAACCAACCAGCGATCCCCCACTTCGGATATGGTGCCTGGCCCGCCGACTTCGTCCCACGAATCAGGCTCGACGGTCGTCGTGAGCAAGTCGATCAATTGGTCGAAGTCGCTGCCCCCCGATGTGCTGACCAGATCGTGAACGTCGTAGAACACATGATGGAATCGTGATTCGGCTTCGACGTCATGCATGACAACGACCCACCCGTCGAGAATCAAGTACGTCAAACGCTGGCTGGCGAGCAACTCGCGAAGGATCGTGCGCAATGAGACATTCGACAGCGACAAACTCACGTGCGCGGCAGGATTCGCGGAGCAAATGGCCCACGTTTTGGGCGACCAGCGAATCCTGACCCCAAATCGAGCCGCAAGTGTTTCGAGCGCTGCTTCCAGCGGCACATTGTCAAAACTGACGCTGCCCGTTTTCCCGAGTGCGGTCGCGATTCGATTCCTCTCCTTGGCGGCGGTCGCGCCCACGTCGAGTTGGCGCGATAGCCCTCGAGGCAGGGATTCCATCTGCGCTAGAAGCTGGCGAATCTGGCGATGAACTCCCTCCCGTTGACGGACGACCATGGCCCCGCCCGCCGACTCGATGACGCCATCGCCGCCGACTTCCTCCCACGAATCGGGCTCGATCTGGTTGTGGATGAATTCGCACAGGGCGCGCGCGTCATCCGTGAGTCTTTCCCCGTCAGCCGAACCCGCCGGCAGCGGATAGACGCGAGTGATCAGTTTGTTGCGCGCTGTTTTGGCGATGCTCAGTGCCGTGATCTCGATACGGCTGCCGGCGCGACGCCAGGAGAGGTCCATTCGCCCCGTGATCTCATCCAGCAGCTCATCCAGCGGAAACACCCCTTCCGGCACGATGACGCGCGTCTGCCGATCGGCCCCCATCGCGGCCGCTTCGATCTCATTCACGACCAGCGGCACGTCGCAGCGGGATTTGAGAATGTCGAGTACCTCCCCCCAGGGGCGTTCGTCGCCGGCAAAGTCGGCCGTGTCGATCCGCTCTTGGAGTGCCGTTTCGACGGCGGCGGCCTGCGCGGCGGCAGTGCGGCGATCGGTCAGAAGCTGGTGACGGTGATACCACCAGCCGAGGGCGACGACCGTGATGCCAGCCAACAGCGCAATCACCAAGACTCGTTTCATCAGCCGTCCTAGAAAAATCCGCCCCCGCCGCCACCTCCCATGCCGCCGGGTCCGTACTGCGGCCCCTGGCCAATCTCTTCCGCCAGTGCCCGCACTTCTGGCGACGGATCGCTCCTAAGACTGGTCAGCAGTTTGTTCCACGCCGGCTCATCGAAGCTGACGTACGTCTCCAGCCCTCGCCAGGGGCTGCCAAACAGCGACAAGAGAGTTTCCGCCCCCTGCAACCGTACCCGCTCGTCCTTCGACTCCAGTGCCGCGGCAATGTGCGGACCCAAGTCTCCGCCGAGTTGCTCCACCGCAACAATGATCCGCTCGCTGTCGGCATCGGATCGCGTCAGCGTCAGCGACATCAGCTCGGTAAAGACTTCTGCCTGGTGCGACTCGTCGCTGCGGTAGAGGACGACCAGCTCCTGAAGGCAATCGGACAGCTTGGCAGCAGCCATCGCTTCGGCGCGGAGTGTGTCGAACAGCGATCCGCGTGCCTCGGCATCGAGCTGAAAGAGGGTCAGCCGCGATTGGTGGCTCACCGCCGCATTGCTGCTCCTGGCCAGCTCGCGCACCCGCGGCAGCAGTGGCCGGGCCGCCGCATTCATCCGTGGGAGAACTGCCAGGATGGACAACTGCTCGCTCGGGTCATTAGTTGTGAGCCGGCGCTGCAAGTTGGACACCGCCCCTTCGCCGATTTCGGCCAGGTCGAGGAGGGCCTGAGTCCGGCGGTAGCGCTGCGGACTGGCGAGCTGCTTCTCCAAGCGGGCCAGGAGTCGATCGAGCTCTTCCCGCGTGCGGCCGTCGATGTAGTGGACTTCCTGGTAGGTCCCACCTGCCGGGTGGGACCTGGAATTGGTGCTCGACTCGCCGGCAGAGGTCCCGCTCGGCAAGCGGGACCTACTAGCGATCATCCACTGGCCGTGGCGTTTGCCGGCCCGATAGGGGCCGCTGGCGGTGAGGCGGCCTTGTTCGTCGTAATACTTCCACAGTCCTTCCTGCTTGTCGGCCCGGTTCTGGCCTTCGTAGCGAAGTTGGCCGTTTGGGTACCAGGCTTTGATCGGGCCTTTGCGAGAGGTGCGGCAATCGATGTGCGGATCGAGAATCTTTTGCACGGAGTAACCGGAAACCCCACCGGAGGCGATCCACGGACCCTTTACTAAGCGAAACGGATCGCACCCCTCAACCGGCCTGTCCGCATACGTCACCTCGCTGGCCGGCGTGCCGTCTTCGTACCACGTTCGCCACAGGCCGACCTTGACGCCGGAGTGCATCTTCCCTTCCGCCGCTTTGTGGCCGGTTGGGAAATACGTCACCCAGCGGCCGCTGGCACTGCCCTCGGCAAACTGTCCGCGGGCCAGGACGAAATCATCGCCGTCGAGGAGGGTGTAGTGGCCGTGGTTGACGACGCGAGGCTCGGCGGCAGGTCCGGGATTAGTTCCCTGCAACTCCGGCAGCTTCACCGGCACCGGCTGGACGAGCTTCCTCTGCTGCCGCACCCGCAGGTCCTTGCCGGCCAGTTCGTCTTCGTGATACCTGGGCTGGAAGTACCAGTTGCAGAAGATGGCCACGCCTGCCGTGACGAGCAGCAGCGTGCGGAGGCTGAACTGGTAGAGAAAGCGGAATCGGCCGCGGCGCGAAGTGCCGGTGGATTCGCTCATGAGCGCGAGCCAACGTGAAGGATCCCCTGTCCTCTATACTGTAGCTTTCGTAGGACAGGTTTGTAAATTAGAGATCGTCACCTGCGGCCGATGAAGCTTGTCAGGCTGTGGAAGAACGCTAATCAAGAAGCAGCCGGCTAGATTATCGCGGCAGCTTTCTGTGTGGAGACAGTCCAGTCGTTCGAATTGATGGGCGACGTCCCAGCAGAATCGTAGGGGAAACCATTTCCTGGGCGACCGCCCACTTGAAACACCGCTTGATCCGGTTCACGCGATGCCTGTCCCTCGCTGGCGCTTCGGGCTTGTGAAGCCCCGTCCCCCAACGGGGCTTGCCCCTGGGGCCTAAACATGTACAATTGTGGCATACCGGTTGCACCAGCTTGCCACCGAGGCGGCGGCCTGCCGTTTTGGCGGTTGGCGGCTGCGCGGTGGACTGATCTTTTACATCCTGGTTGTGTTCTGGAACGACTGGCTCGCTGGCCACGTCCACCCCCCCATTTGGGTTATTGCATTCAGACATTCTGTCTGAATCGACTTGCGCTTCCAGGGACTCGGGGCGTGTTTCTGTAAAGGTGTATAGGCAAGGCACTTGCGTCAGTCCACTCGGAATGGCTCTCGCCGCAAGTCCGCGAATCGACCCCCCCCTCGCGCTATTGCACGCGGACCAATGGTGACAGGAGCCAGGGGCCAGGGGCCAGGAGCCAGGGGCCAGGAGCCAGGGGCCAGGAGCCAGGGGCCAGGAGCCAGAGGGCCGAAATACACCCTACGACGAAAACCACCCGTAACGCACGATGCACCAGACCGCATTGAACAGATCCTTGATGCCGATCTTCTTCCCGTCGGCATAGCCGCGGGCCTGGTAGCGGATTGGCACTTCGGTGATGCGGACCTTGAGGCGGGCCAGCTTGGCGGTCACTTCCGGCTCGAAGCCGAACCGGTTCTGTTGGATCTCGATTTTGGCGAGGATGTCGCGGCGGAAGGCCTTGTAGCAGGTCTCCATGTCGGTCAGCTCCAGCCCGGTCAGCCAGTTGGACGACGCGGTGAGAAACCAGTTCCCCGTGCGATGGACCAGCGACCTGTCCTGCGGCTCTTCGCCCAGGAATCGCGAACCGAAGACCACGTCGGACTGGCCTTCCACGATCGGCCGGATCACCGACACGATGTCCCGCGGATCGTATTCCAGGTCCGCATCCTGCACGACGATGACGTCTCCTCCTGCGTGACGAAAGCCGGTCCGCAGCGCGGCCCCTTTGCCTTCGTTCTGCGGCTTGTGGATCACGTGCAGGCCGGCCCGCCCGTCGAGCTCATCGAGCACGTCGGCAGTGCGGTCGGTGCTGGCATCGTTGACGACGACGATCTCCTTGGGAATCGGCAAGGAGTTGACGCGGGCGATCACCCGGCGGATCGTCCGCTCCTCGTTGTAGACCGGGATCACGACCGACAGCTTGAACTTCGGCGGCAACGGGTAGTCCAGCGTCACCGGCTCGTAGCCCTCCTCCACCGCCAACAGCTCGGTCAGGCTCTCCAGCCGATCGAGCGTGTCGATCGCGCGGTCGATCGCGGCATTGTCGCCGCGCGTCGGCGTGCTTACGGGACCGCGCGAGGCGGCAAGCTCGGAGTCGTTGGCGATCGCAGTGGACTTGGTCATAGCGGCGATACTTTTTGGGGTGAGTAGTTTGGCTTAGTGCCACGTCAGCGACTGGCGGCCGCGCGGCTGATAGGTGGGAATGGCCGGCCATGAGACGTAACCCCGCTGCGGCTCGTCTCCCAAGACGCGCCGCTCCGCGGGAATGTAATCTGGGCTGTCGGGATTGCCGTAGCGGCTCATTCGCCCCCAGAGCTGCACCAGGCCGTCCTGATACAAAAGCGACCAGTCGCGGCGATTCTGCTCCATCACCTCAACGCTCGGCAGTTGGTTGCGGTTGATCAGCACCAGGTCGGGACTACCGTGGCTGAGCACCCGCTGACGATCGACCGGGCCGGAGTCTGGCCCGCGGTAGCGCATGTCCGCCGGCACGGGGCCCATCAGAAAATCAAAGTGCTCGTCGAGCATCTGCTGCGAATAGCTCGTGCGGCAGCGGCCATCGACATGGACGAGGAGCCCTTCACCGCCGGGCTGCCGGGGACCGAACGCAGCCAAGGCGTACTGGGCCCAGTTGAACGTCACGAACATCCGGCCGGTGAGCCCCTCGCGGCCGATGTACTGAAATGCGGACACCGGATAGCTCTCGCGATCGACGCGCAGCTCGCGCAGTTGCCAGATCAGATGGCCGCCGCAGACGAGGTACGCGACGGCCAGCCCGAGAGCTGATGCCCAGCGCATTGCCGGGCCGATCGAGTCGAACATCGACGCCCCCGGTTTGGTGACCCCCAGCCGCGCGAGGGCCGAATCGACGTGCGGCGGCAGCCATAGGCCAACCGCGATCGCGAAGAACGCCACGTGCCGCAGATGCACCAGCGACTGCCACAAAATCAGCGACAGGATCACGTGCTGCGTGAAGTCCCGCTGCCGGCGGCTGGCGCCCACGGCGAACACCGCCAGGCCGATCAGCAGGGCGAACGGGATGTCGGCGGGGTCCATGAAGTCCGGTGCGCGCCACTCGAGGATCTCCGGCCGCGGCACGGCCAGGTCGTGATAGAGCCACACATGGAAGTGGAAGCTGTACGGATTGATGAACGTCGCCAGGCCGGCGGCAATCGCCATCAGCGCGAAGCGGCGGACCAGACCGCTGGCCTCCCAGCCGCGGCGGCAGAAGGCTTCGACGCTCCGCAAGCCCAGATAGGCGACGAACACGCAGTAGCCGGCGAGGAACCCGCCGTGAGCATTGGACCAGAGCATCATCAGGATCGGCACCAGCCACAAAAACCGCATTCGTGCCGACGAGTAAACCAGCGGCTGCGATTCGTCGAGCGTGCCAGGCTTGCGCCACGGCCAGCGCAGTTGCCACGATCCTTCCCAGCCTTCAAAGCACCAGGAGAGGAGCGTCAGCAGCAGCGTGAAGCTGACGTACGAAAAGAGCTGCGGCCTGAGCGTCCAGTGATTCGACAGGCCCAATGCCGCCAAGAGCGCCACCACCGCGGTGGCGAGCAAACCGGTGCGCTGCCTGGCGGCGGACCACAGGATCAGCCCCAGGACGAAGACTCCCAGCAGCGTTTTGAGCAGGAGCAGCCCCGTCCCGCCGAGCGAATCGTTGGCGGCGGCAAGGGCCAACTCGGCCAGGATCTCGTGATTGATCCAGGGGTAGCCTTCGGCGATGTAGGAGTAGGTTGTCGTTGCCGGCAGTCCGCCGTGCAGGGCGTCTCGGCCGTATTGCACATGCCCCCACAGATCCGGATCGGCGACGTTGTACGACAGTGCTACCGAGGCCGCCAGCACGACGGCTACGAGCACGCCGCGGTCAAACCAGCGGGCGATGTCGGCACGGGCGGCTGGAACGTGCGGCTGCGTGAGAACCATCGGGAATGGGTGGTGCGTGTAGTGAATCCCTGCGGGCAAGGAAGGTTTGCCGCGCGCGGAAGTATAGGTTGCCAGCGATTAAGCCGGCGGAGCCCGCGGAGATGGAACTCCCCGGAATGGGCGGTCCGGGAGCGGAGCGTGCGGGTTATGAGGGAGGTAGCGGTTGCCGCGAAGGTAGGGCGGCTTTCCTTGCGTCCCACACAGCGACAGCCATGAAAGGGCGTCGTACTATTCACGCCAGAATGTCGTGAACCACGTCGCCGGCAATGTCGGTCAGCCGGAAGTCGCGACCCTGCGAGCGGAAGGTGAACCGCTCGTGCTCGATGCCGAGCAAATGCAGAATCGTTGCTTGCAGGTCGTGAACGTGGACCGGCTTCTCGACGATGTTGTAGGAGAATTCGTCGGTCTTGCCGTACAAGAGCCCCGGCTTGATGCCGCCGCCGGCCAGCCAGATGGTGAAGCAGCGCGGATGATGGTCGCGGCCATAGTCGTTGGCGGTCAGTTCTCCCTGGCAATACGACGTGCGGCCGAATTCGCCTCCCCAGACGATCAGCGTGTCGTCGAGCAGTCCCCGCCGTGCGAGGTCGTTGACGAGTGCCGCCGACGGTTGATCGACTTCCTTGCTCCGCTGGGCGATGAGCTTGGGGAGCGTCTTGTGGTGATCCCAATCGCGGTGATAGAGCTGCACGAACCGCACGCCGCGCTCCACCAGCCGCCGCGCCAGCAAACAGTTGGCGGCATACGTGCCCGGCGTCTTGCTCTCCTCGCCGTATAACTCGAACGTCGCGGCCGGTTCACCGGACAGGTCCGCCAGGTCGGGCACCGCCATCTGCATCCGGAACGCCAGCTCGTACTGCTCGATCCGCGTGGCGATTTCCGGGTCTCCTGCGCGGGCGAGTTGCTGCTCGTTGAGCGCGCGGATCGAGTCGAGCATGCGCCGCCGCGTTTCGCGGGAAATGCCGGGGGGATTTGACAGGTAGAGCACGGGATCGCCGCGGCCGTAGAACTTCACCCCCTGATGCTGGCCGGGCAGAAATGCGTTTCCCCACAAGCGGCCGTAGAGAGGCTGATCGCCGGGCTGGCCGCCGGAAGTGAGCACGACGAACGCCGGCAGGTCGGCATTCTCGCTTCCCAGGCCGTAGCTGATCCACGCCCCCATGCTCGGCCGCCCCGGCTGCTGGCTGCCGGTCTGGATGAACGTAATGGCCGGGTCGTGGTTGATCGCCTCCGTGTGCATCGAGTAGACGAAGCACAGCTCATCGACAATTTCGGCCGTGTGCGGCATCAGCTCGCTGACCCATGCCCCGTTTTCCCCGTGCTGAGCGAACTTGAAGAGCGACGCCGTCAGCGGCTTGCTCCTCTGCTCGGATGTCATCGTCGTCAGCCGCTGCCCCCTGCGGATCGATTCGGGGATTTCTTCGCCGTGCCGCTCTTCGAGTGCCGGCTTATAGTCGAACAGCTCCATCTGCGACGGCGCGCCCGACTGGCAGAGGAAGATCACCCGCTTGGCCTTGGGGGGATGGTGCGGCAGTCCGGCCAGACCGGGCATTGGCGGTCGCGGAAAGGGGCGCGGCGGCGTGGTTTCGTCGGCCGCGAGGAGCGACGCCAGAGCCGCCATGCCGATGCCCGCGCACCCTCCCCGCAAAAAG
>DATKDU010000146.1:0-5583 GCA_035512595.1 Pirellulaceae bacterium | reverse complement strand
CCTATAGCGGCATGCCGTCGCGGCTGTACGTGATCGACACCGAGGGGAAGGTTGCCTACAAAAGCGGCCGCGGCCCGTTTGGCTTCAAGCCGGGTGAAATGGAGCAGTCGCTGGTGCTGCTGTTGATGAATGGGGGGAAGTAAACGCGGGCGCGGAAAGAGCCAAGGTGGGTGCCAATGCCGCAGAGCCTTTCCCACAGAGGCGGCGGCCAAAAAGGACGCTGACCGCCTGGTCGCCGAGAAGACTGGCAAGGGCTATCGCGAGATTGGCTAAACTAGGCCCCGTCTCCAGGGCCCAAACGTCTGATCGAACACGGGTATCGCTTTCAACGATTCTCGCCCAGCTGTCCCAGGTCGAACAGGAACTGCTCGGCCAGGACGGTCATCGGGGTTCGGAGATTGAAGCGGCCACACATGCTGAGATTCTACCCTTGGCGCCCTGGCCTCCCCACTCCGCCCTGGCAGCTCATGTGGTGCAACTCGACCGTCAGCGAGTGCATCCTGACCCTGGCCTCGACCACCATCCGGTACAGCCGATCGTCGGCCGGGAAGTGCCGCTGCTGCATCCGCACGCGGACGCGGTAGCCGAGCATCGGCCAGACGCGGTTCAGCAGGGCCCCCTGCTGCTTTTGCAGCGTGCCGAGCAGGCGCCACTGTCGCGGCGGCAAGCTCCGACATGGTTGGCAGCCGCTTGCTCACGGCGTCGATGGCGATCACTCGGTCCATAAACTGGAACGACGCTTTCCCGCGCTGGCCATCGACGGCAAGGTGGTCATCGCGGGACGGATTGCGACGCCGGCGGAACTGCGAGCGCTGCTCGTGAACGAACCGGTCGCGCTGGATCGAAATTGTTTGACAGAAAGGCCGTCATGAAGTCAAGGGTGCTCTTTCTCTGCACGGGCAATTCTTGCCGCAGCCAAATGGCGGAGGGCTGGGCGCATCACCTTCTTGGTGATTGCATCGAACCCCATTCCGCCGGAATCGAAGCACATGGCATGAATGCCAACGCGGTGCGCGTCATGCAGGAGACCGGCGTCGATATCACAGGGCAATCGTCCAAACTGGCGAGTTCGCTTGCCGATGTACCGCTGGACCTGGTGATCAGCGTCGGCCTGGGAATCTACGTCAACCGCGTCCAGCGGCAGCAAGCGCGCTCCGGTTTCCGACCTCTGATTTCTAGCTTTCAATCATGATTCGCCTCTCGATTCTTCTTATTTCCTGCGGATTAGTGGCGGCGGTCAGCACTGCCCAAGACTCGCGGCCGCCCAACATCGTCTACATCGTCAGCGACGATCAAGGATATCGCGACTTGGGCTGCTTCGGCGGCGATGAAATTCAAACGCCGCAGCTCGACCGGCTGGCCAAGGATGGGGTCAAGCTGACGAGCTTTTACGTTACGTGGCCCGCCTGCACGCCGTCGCGGGGGAGCTTGCTGACCGGCCGCTATCCGCAGCGCAATGGCCTGTATGACATGATCCGCAACGACATGATCAACTACGGCCACAAGTTCACCGAGGTCGAGTACGCCCTCTCGCCGGAAATGACCCTCGGCCTCGACCGCCGCGAGGTGACGATCGCCGACGTGCTGAAGAAGGCCGGTTACGCCACCGGCATGGTCGGCAAATGGGACAGCGGCCGGGCCAAACGCTTTTTGCCGACGAGCCGCGACTTCGATTCGTTCTACGGCTTTGCCAACACCGGCATCGACTACTGGACCCACGAGCGGTACGGCATTCCCTCCATGTTCCGCGGCACGGAGCGGATCAAGGAGGAAGGGTACGCGACCGACCTCTTCCGACGCGAGGCGCTGGCGTTCGTCAAGCAGCACGCGGGCCAGCCGTTCTTTCTGTACTTCGCCCCCAACGCGCCGCACTCCGCATCAAACCTGGAAAGAGATTCCTGCCAGGTCCCGGACGACGTGCTGAAAGACCGCTACCCAATTCACGATCCCAAGCAGAACCGGACGAAGTACATGGGGATGGTGACGCGGATGGACGATGCGATTGGCGAATTGCTCGACACGCTCCGCGAGCTGAAGCTGGAGGAGAACACGCTCGTCATCTTCCATTCCGACAACGGCGGCGGCGGGCCGGCGGACAACGGGCCCTTGCGCGGCAAGAAGGCGTCGATGTGGGAAGGGGGGCTGCGCGTGCCGGCAATCGTCCGCTGGCCCGGCAGATTGCCGGCGGGGAACGTGTGCGACGAGTTTTTGACGACGCTGGAAGTTTTTCCGACCCTCGTTGCCGCCGCCGGCGCGCAGCCGCCGGAGAACGTCACGCTCGACGGCATCGATATGACGGCCGTTCTCCGCGGCGAGAAGCATTCGCCGCGGGACGAGATGTTTTGGGAGCGGCGGCTCGACAAGGCGGCCCGCGTCGGCAACTACAAGTGGGTCGCTGCCGAGCGCGGCGGCGGCCTGTTTGATCTGTCCAGCGACCTCGGCGAGGAGCGCGACCTGTCGGCCGAGCAGCCGGAGCTGCTGGCCCAGATCAAAGCCCGCTTTGCCGCTTGGAAGAAGGAAATGGATGCCGCCGAGCCGCGGGGGCCGTTTCGGGATTATTAAATGTGGTGCACTCGCTCCGCGAGTGCATAAGAGGACGCAGAAAAAAGCTCGACCGCACTTGTTCCCACGCTCTGCGTGGGAACACGAGCGGGAACGCTCCGCGTCCCGCATCACGACGCAGAGCGTCGCCGGGTGCGTTTCCACGCAGAGCGTGGGAGCGAGAAAAACAATCGCGCTCACACCTCCGCCGGCAGCTTGTACAAAATCTCCAGCTCGGCCTTGCTGAGCTTGCGCTCCCGGCACCAGACCGGCCGGGGCGCGCCCATGTTCCCTTCAATGACCCAGAACGAATCGTTCTCGGTCACCTCGGCAATCACCATGTGGTGCTGGCTCCCCCCTTTCTTGATCGCCACGTCCCCCGGCTCGGGAGTGGTCGTCTTCCAGGCTGGCATGTCGAAGCGGACTTTTTGCACGTCCTCGTAGATGCCGAACTGCATCTGCCGGTCCTTCCACTGCACGTCCCAGCCGGCGGACTTCAGAACGGTCGTGGCGAACAGGCCGCACCACTTGAAGCCGTGGTCTTTGTTGGCGGTGAAGTACCTGGGATCGATCCCCGCGTTCTCGACTTTTTCGATTTCTCCATCGCTCTTGAAGGTCGCCGGATTTTGCCGGATCCAAAAACCACAGCGCAGCGCCTTCTCCGCCTGCCGCGACCAGGCGGAGACGGCGCTCGGAGGATCGCCCGAGGCAGTCTTGAAGACTTCGACGATGTAGCTCCCCCCCACCAGCTCATTGATCTCCACCCCGCGCTCATCGCGGACTTTTCGGTAGCCGCCGGGAATGCGCTGGCACCACTGCTCGCCATGCTTCAGGATCGATTGGCGAAAGGACGGTAGGGAATTGGCCGTCATGATGGGTCTCCTCCACTTCGCGGATGGAAAGGACGCTCTCCGAGCGACGCTGGACGGGCTCGGACCACGGAAACGGAGTCGGGGCGCTGGCCGTAACCGACGCGCAGTTTACCACTCGCGCAGCCCGGTGGACAACCGCGGCATGAAGTGCTTGCCACTTGTTTCCACGCAGAGCGTGGGAACACGAGCGGGGACGCTCCGCGTCCCGCATCACGACGCAGAACGTCGCCGGGTGCGTTTCCACGCAGAGCGTGGGAACGAGGAATGTAGTACACTCGCTCCGCGAGTGTACATGCCCGAGGAGCGAGCAGCAGTGATCACCTACGCCCGAGAGCATCCGGAGATTCGTCATCGGGAACTGGCTTGGCGGATGATCGACGAGGAGATGGCGTTTGTCAGCTCCTCACGGGGCCGATGTGCCGGCTGCTCACTTCGCGCGGCCGTCGTCGTGCGGGGCAACAGAGGATGGCAGGCGATGACGGCCAGGTCCGGACCATAAATGATCAGTTCACTCTCGGTGATCCGCACTGCCAGCGCCTCGCCGATTGATTCCAGCGGCACTTCAGCCAACTCGCCCCCTTCTGGCCAGGCCAGCAGAACTTCGTTGCCATGGAATGCAATCACGGGCGCCTCCGGACAATGGGCATGTTGGCGGCACCAAGATGCAGCCTGACTCGGAGAATGCCATACAGGACGACGCACTTCGTCGTTCATGGCGGCTGGGATGAGGGCCTGCGCAGGCTTCCCTTTCGTCGCCGGCCCCAGCGTGCTTCCGCTGCGCGCACATCGCCTGGGAGCGCACGCCGTCGGCAACAGTCGGATTCTCGAATGGTTCAGCGGCCGATCGGTCGAGCGCAGCCCGCCCGGCGAGAAGAACCGCTATCCGTTCGCCGTGCAGCAACCGCTGGCTGTGCGCAAGGGCGTGGACCTGCCTGAACCCGGTGACTTTAAGCTGGTGCAGTGCCACGACCTTTCTCCGGCCGAGATCCGCTACATCGTCGAAGACCGGCCCAAGGAAGATGATGTGGTGATCGGGCTGGGCATTCCGCGGCCGATCAAGCATCTGCTGGCGCGGGTGGAGGACTACCGATCGGTCTACATGTACGGCCGGGTCGGCTTTCTGGTCACGGCATCCTTCGTCGAAGCGCTGGACGGCTACAGTCAAGACTCTGCCAACCAGGAAGAGCCGGAGTCCGTTCGATGACCGGCCGGAAAGCGTCTGGAGTCAACGTGAACGATCGCCGCGAGTTGGCTTTCTGGTCGAGGCGCTTCGGCGTCACGGACGCACAGCTTCGCCGGGCCGTGCGACAGGTCGGCACCGAGGTAGCCGCGCTGGCCAAGTATTTAGGAAAGGCTGGCGCCTCGCCCGCCGCAGTCGCTCAAGATCCCATCGACTGACTGCACACCCGTGCCCTGTGCCACACCTCGCAGGGCGGAGCCCCGGTGCGGACTGCCCACGCCGGGGCTCTCTTTGTTTATCTTCGGCCGCCGCTGGCTGGCGCAGCAAAGAGCCCCCAGCGTGGGGCAGGAACGCCGGGGGCTCATCTTTTACCCGGTACAAGGTCCGGTTCGGTTGATGGTATTGAACCGCGCGAGAACTCAAGCAGCGGCCGGGCCGGACGTTTGCCTGCGACAAATAGTCGCCACTCCCCGGCATGCCCATTGCTGTTAATGCGTCTGTCTGGCCGGTAAGGACGACGACCAATGCTAGATAGACGTGAAGTCGATCAAATCACCGTCGCGATTCGCGAATGCATGCAAGAGTGCGAGACCGCGCCGAATCGTCCAGAATGCGTGGAAAAATACGTGAATCGATTACGCCGCCGCGGCTGGTCTGAAGAGCGAGTTGTCGAGGTCGAAGAAGGCGTCTCGCATTTGCCGACAGACAAGTTATACGGCGGCGAGATGGCAGACTGAGACACCGGCCGACTGGGTAACGCGACGTGAGTGACGTGGATCGCGGCTACCGCGGAGCGATAGGGCGGCCTGCCTCTTCCGGATGATCGAGGGGCATTGACCAGCCGCATTCGCATTGAAGGACGTATTCGGTGGCATGCCATCCTTTTGGTAGCGGCTCGAATACCTCGCTGGCATGATCGACTTTGATCAGCTTTTTCCGGCCGCCGTCCGGACACACCGGACACTTTAGTGACGTCGGAATCTTGACGGC
>DATKDU010000145.1:0-11012 GCA_035512595.1 Pirellulaceae bacterium | reverse complement strand
CATCTAATTCGTACTCGTCGGCGTCAGTTTTGGCTTGACCGCCGGCGTGGCGGACGGCTTCGTCTGGCGGAGCGCGGGAATGCCTCCGGCGGGCTCGCCGAGCGACTTTTGGATGTCGCGGAGGAGCTGGTCGTACTGCGCCTCCTGCTGCGGGCCCCCCAGGTCGCGATAGAGCCGCACGATGAAAACGACGTCGGCCTTGGCTTGCTTGAGCCGCTGCGCCTTGGCCGCGGCATCTTTTTCCGCCAGGGCCCACTTGTAGCGGCAGAGGGCCAGATTGTAGCGAGCCTGGTGGAACTGCTCGGCAAACTGGGGTTGGTTCGCCGTTTTGATAGCGATTTCCCCCCAGCCCCAGATGATGTTGTCCCTCTGTTTGGTCGTGTCGGGGTTCTTCTCGTCGCGGCGAGCGCCGAAGATCGCATTGCCGTAGCGGTCCTTGTGGTCCCCCAGATAAGCTCCCCACTCCTGATAGGTCTCTGCGGCTTCGATCTGCACGGGCAAGAGCCAGCGGCTCTTGGCGGGGCGGAGGATTTCCTGGTATTGATCGACGGCGTCCACGAATTGCCCCATCGAGCGGTAGGTGCGGGCCATCTGGAGGCGGATTTGCGTCGCCAGCGCGGTTGACGAAGGATCGTCCGCAACCTGTGCCAGGATCTTCTGATAGGCGGTGATGGCGGAGGTCAGATAGGGCTTGGCCGCGGCGCGGCCGCCGGCTCCTCCGGTGAGAAAACTCTCCCCCATCGCCCGGTAGGTATCGGCCACCCAGTACAGGATATCCTTTTCCTTGGCTTCCGCGCCCACTTCCTTGAGGAAGACCTCAAAGCCCGTGGCCAGCCCTTTCTTGGCGCTGTCGTCGGCCAGCTCCATCTGCGTCTGCAGGTCGCGGGCGATGGTGACGTACGTGGCGACCAGCCTGGCCTGCCCCGCTTCTCCCATCGACGCCTTGAGCGCGTCCATCATCTGCTTGGCCTTGGCGATCAGCGGCTGCGGGTTCTTGGTGGAGCCGAGTGCCGAGATGTACGCCCGCAGGGCCGTTTTGTACGTTTCGGTGTCGAAGCCTTCCTTCTGCGTTGCCGGATGGTTCTGCGCCAGCAAGGTCAGCGAGCCGAGCCTTTCGTCTTCGAGCATGGCGATCGCCTTGGCGGGCTGGTTGGTGTCCACGAGGACATTGGCCAGCGAGAGCACGGCGGTTGCGCCGATCGGGTTCATCTCCCCGCTCTCCTGCATCCGCGCCACGCCGTCTTGCAGCGTCGTCTGGGCGTGCGTTTTGAGGGTCTCCAGCTCCTGCTTCCGCGCGGCGATGTCCGCGCCGGCGGGGACCTGGCTGGCATCCTGCTCCCACAGGCGCAGCTCCTTGGCGCTGGCCAGGTAGCTGGCCCACAGGGC
Organism: Pirellulaceae bacterium; assembly: GCA_035512595.1. GTDB lineage: Bacteria > Planctomycetota > Planctomycetia > Pirellulales > Pirellulaceae > DATKDU01. The sequence continues at coordinate 9,626 of DATKDU010000145.1, read as the reverse complement.
CTGCCCCAGCTTGAGCTCCGCGGTGCCGCGGTGCGGCGAATCGACGGGAATCTTGGCCAGATACTCCTGGGCTTCCTTGAGCCGCCTTTCGCGGATCATGAACTCGATGAGAGTATTGAGGGCGTCGGCTGCTTCCGGCTGGTCGGGCCATTTCTGGACGATGTAGTCGGCGATGTGGATGATCTGCTGCGATTCGAAGTCATTCTCGCCGCCGGGCCGCTGGTTGTAGAGCTTGAGCCACGCGGCCATGGCGATCTTGGCGCACTGGCGGGCCCCTTGGCTCGTGGGATAGCGCTCGGCAACGAACCGCCCCAGGACCACCGACTCGTAGTACTTCTGCTCGAGGAACGACAGGTAGCAGACGAAATAGCGGGCCACGTTGAGGTCGTCTTCCCCCGTTTCCTTGTCCGCCAGGCTGAGGGCCAGCCGCAGGTATTGCGACGCCATGTCGCGGGCCTCGGCGGCAACCTCCTCGGCCTTCTTGACTTGGTTCTCGATCTCGGAGCGCTGCGCCACGTCGGCAATCGTCGGCAGGCGCAGATTGAGCTGCTTGATGAGCTGTTCGCTGTCATTCATCTTCTGCACCGCGTCGCGGCCGGCGGTGAGGGCGTCGGTGAAGGTCTTGGGATTGGGCTTGTCGCCGGCAATCGACTCGATATCGGCACCGGCAAATTCCGCCAGCAGCCGCCGCGCCTGCTCCTGATAGGGGCCGCGAAAGCGGGCCACTTTGGACGCGAGCGCTCGGCCGTCATTGAGCAGCCTCTTGACCTGCGGGTCGCGCGGATTCTCGGCCTTGAGCAAGTCGGCATACGCCTTATAGGCCCTCGCGATCTTGACCCGCATCCCCATGAACTCGTCGCTGCGGTCTTCGTTCGGCCGCGCCTTGTCCACCAGCGGATACGCGATTTCCACGATCTGCTTGTAGAGCTTGAGTGCTGACCAGGAGTCGATCGCCAGCGAAACGGTCAAGACGCGCAGCTCGTGCAGGTCGCTGTTATCGGGCTGGGCGAGCAGCTCGGTGAAGTATCCCAGCGCGTCCTTGTGCTGGCCGAGTTTTTGCAAGGCCCGGGCTTGATACGCCCGGGCGTACATCCCCGCCAGCAGCGTGCGGTAGTCGTCGTGGATCAGCTTGTACCCCTCGACGCATTCGCCGATCAGCTTCTTGTATTCCGCACTGTCCGGCGCGTAGGTTTCCGCCATCTCTTCCTTGGCCGCGACGGCCAGCACTTTGGCCGCCAGGAACTCGGTGCGGAAAATCGTCCGCTCCTCAAACGGCTTGCCGTCCCTTTCCGACAGGGTGTTGGGGTATTGCTTGAGCCGCTCGCGCGTCGTGTCGATCTGCCCCTCGAAGATCTTGATCGCCTCCTCAAACAGCGTCCGCGACTCGAGCAAAAGCTGGTTCTTGGCGTCCCCCGACTGCTTCTTGGACTTCTCCAGCCGGCTCTTGGCCCGCTCGACGATCACATTTCCCAGTTGGCTGCGGGCGCTGACCGCCAGCAGGTCGGCTTTCTGGCCGCTGACGTACTCCGTCAGGACCTGCTGCGCTTCATCCAGCCATTTGTCCTTAAGGGCCGAGTCGCGCTGAAAGCGAGCCCCTTCCACCAGCGTCACCCCCCGCTCGTACTTGAGCGTTTGCTTGAATTCGACGGGAACCGCCGGGTTGTCGGGCAGCGTGTCCAGGTACTCCAGCGCCACGTCGAAATACTTCTGCTGGCGCAGGGCGTCGAGAAACGCCTTGGCCGGCTCGACGGCAGCAGCGTGATGCGGCGCGACCAGGGCGGCAACAAGGCAAATGCCGGCCCACCATGACGGGTAACAGCGGCCCATGATTGTCCTTCTATAGCGGGCAGAGGAATCTGCCCCGCGCGGAACCCCAGGCGACAACTGAGAATATAAGCTCGGCGACATGACTTCAACCGGTTGATGAAATTCAAATCTACCCCGGGTGGGCGCGGAGGTTAATCACCGCGCCCACGCGGCGTTCAGGGCCGTATCTTCGACATATCCCCGAGCATCCGCACCCACTGACGAAACTCCGGCCGCTCGGCCAGCCGCGGATGGACACGCCCGGCCGTCTCGATCACCCCCGCCAGATCGCCCGACCCCTGCGGCACCAGGCCGACCTCGCGTAGCGCTTGGCGCGAACCGCGCAGGACTTCCGCCGTTTCGGCCGCAATTGCCGCTTGCTGGAGCGAGAGCGGGGCTTGTTCCCAGGTGGGAGCAAACTGGAGCCGGCTGATCCGCTGGCGATTGAGACGCGGCTGTCCCGTCGCTGGATCGCGCCATACCAACTCTACCTCCCCCACGTCGTCCGCATCGCTCGCTTGAAACCAGATTTCCAAGAGGGCGGTGGCGACTTCGCTGGCGTGCAAATCGACTTCCAAAGCGGCCGGCCGCAATGAAGACAGCGAATTCCCCTCCTGTCCCACAAGCCGGTAAGCGGCGACCGCTCGCGGATCGAGTCGCAGCGTCAGGCGGGCGTCTTCGCCGATTACCGGCGACTTGCCGTACAGCCGCTCCACCAGCATCCACGCGGCATCATCGGCCGACTCCGGCCGGCGGACAGTACCGTGCATCATCCGGGCCCAATCAGCCAACACGGGATCCTCATCCAGATGATCTCCCACTTCGAACACGTCCATCCGCACGCCGCTCTCCTCGGCAATCGACAGCACGGCCGAAACCAGCGACTGGGTTACCGGCGGCATGGCGACGTGGCTGTCGGTAATGAGAACCATCCGCGACGGCCGCGTCTGCCCCGCCTCGCCGGTCATGGCGATCGCTGCCGCCTGCTGAAGCCCTTCCGCCAGGTCGGTCGCTCCCGCCGGCCGCAGCTTCGAGAGCATGAGGCGGAGGTCGTCGGCATCGGCAGTGGTCGCCCGCTCCACCACGTAGCGAACCACTTCGTCGAACACCACCAGCGACAGCCGGTCGTGCGGCCCCATCCGCGCGAGCACCTGGTCGATCGACTGCCGCACCAGATTCAGCCGCTCGCCGCGAGCCATGCTCTGGGACATGTCGATCGCCAGCACCAGATGCCCTCCGTCCAATTCGCTCCGCGAAAGCGGTCCCGCCACCGCCGCCAGTTGTAGTAAGCCCGTTCCTGCCGGTCCAAAGACGCTGGGGCCGGCAGCCGTGCGAATCGCCAAATCGCCGGGGCTGGCCGGAGGAAAGTCATACCCCATGGCCGCCAGAAAATCTTCCGTGCGGACTTGCGAGGCCGCCGGCAATCGCTTCTGCCGCAGCAGGGATTGTACGTTCTGATACGACGCGGTCTGCGTCCGCAGCGGCAGGGCGATCGTCGCCAAGGCGGGATGAGCGGCGGGACGCACCGGCGGAAAGACCCCGTGCTTCACGACGAACAGCCGGTCGTAGCCGCGCACGGGGGGCAATTCGATTCCGGCCGCGATCGGCGACGGGGGAGAAACCAGCGGCGGCGTCACCTCCTCGCCATACTGTGGATAACCAAACACGCCGAAACGCATGAGGACCACGTTATCCAGCGGATGAACCCCTTCTGCCAATGCATTCAGCCACTGCCCCACTGGACCGTCCGCACGGTCCGAAGGAAGGTCGGGGGGATCGACGTCAAACGCATCACGGCCCGCGACGGCGCTTGGCAACGGCCGAATTTCGATCGACACCGGCAGCTCTAGCACCGTCTGCTCGTCGTCGTCCGCTGGGGGCGACTGAAAATCGAGCGGCAGATTTGCGGCAATGACAAATGCCGGTTCATCCGGCGGCAGCGCATGGGGGTAGATCGAACCGATCAAAACCGCGATAGCGCCGAAGAGGGCGGCACTGACGGATAGAAAGAGGGAAAGTGCCACGGCCAATTCGGCGGCTCGCGAAGCCGCAGAGCGAATGCCGCTCGTCCAGGAACGGTGCTGCGCCTGCCTGACCATCTCCAATGGCGCGGCAACGTCACAGAGTTGCTCGTCGAGCAGTTCATCGGCCGGAATGGCGCAGAGGTCGCGCAGCAGGCCGATCGGAATCAGCATCTGCCGTAGTGCCGCATCCAGCTCTTCATCCGTCGGCCCCAGCGACGACTGGACCCGCGCGACGAAACCGCCGGGGAGCGGCACGTCGCGAAGCAAGGCATCGAGTTGGGGGTCGGAAGACATTTGATTGCGGATTGCGGATTGCGGATTTGACAGAGTCGCCGTTCTGACCTCTAACCTCTGACCTCTCACGTTCTCGCTGCGATGATGAAGTCCCGCAGCCGCCGCCGGGCGCGGCTGACGCGCGAGAGCACGGTGCCCAGCGGTATCTCCAGCATGTCGGCAACCTCCTGATGGGTCAGCTCGCCAACCACCACGAGCAGCAGCGTTTCCCGCAGCTCCGTCGGCAGTCCGGCCAGGGCGAGCTGCATCTCGTCGGTGTAGTCGGCGGCCAGGGGATCGTCGCCGGCAATTCCCGGATCGGGCTGTGCGTCGCCAATGGTGACCGTAGGCAGGTGGCTGCGTCGCCAGCGGTCCACAATCCGGCGACGCAAAATGGAGGCCAGCCACGCGCGGTCCCCGCGATTGGGCTCATAGGCCTCGCGGCTCTTCCACGCGGAACGGAACGCTTCCTGGACCATGTCCTCCGCCTCGTGCCGGTCCCCCACCATGCGGTAGGCGACCCGGTACAGCGCAGGGGCGTGCTCTTCTACCAGCGTATTGAACTGGCCGAGAGAGAGTGCCAAGTCGGCTCTCCAGTCGTTCCGGCCCCCCGTCGGCTCCCGCCGGCGCGAGGAGTGACGTGGGTGATTGAGAGGTCTTTCGTCGCCGGCTCTCTTCATTATTCCCGGCTGGAGCGGCTCGTTCCAGGTCTTTGTCGCATAAGGACTTGCGATTTGCCATTAGGCGACCGTCTAGCTGCCATTATTCAGGAACCATCGAATAATTTCGCACGCCGGGAACGATTGATTGGCTGACTCGGATTGGCGGAAATCTGCAACGACTTGGACCGGGCTTCGCGGTAAAATGCGGGTGCCGTTTGGCAGTAATTGTGGGGCTGTGACGAATTCAAGCGGCGTAAGTGACGAGCTGATGGGACTGTCCTTTACCGATCCTGATGCGGATTCGCGGCCGGGGAAGCTGCGCCGCGTTCCCGACTACACCAGCCGACCGGTGAAGATGCGCCTGTTCGTGCTGGTCGCTGCGTTCATTCTGGTGTTGATCGTGGCGGAGAGGGCCCGCGATCCCAAAAGCTGGCAGTGGTTCTTCGCCCTCGACGAGCGGCCGGCTCCAGAGAAGATCGACAATCGACTGCCGCCTCGGAGTAATGCCGCGGGGGACAGCGACGAGTTCATCGTTGTCGCGCAGAAAAACCCTTCCCCCGCCGTGAAGCCAGGCGGACCAGGCCAGGCCCCGGCATTTGATCCCGAGGCCCGCGCTTGGAGCGAAGGGCTCCAATCGCTCTGGAATCCGCTCGACAGCAGCCAGCGGACGCTCCTCTATCGGCTGCTCCAGACGTCGCAGGCCAAGGAGATCTGGCCGGAGGCCGAGCGAGCCTCGGCAGCCGCATTGCTCGCCGGGCTGGCGCAGGGATGGAGCGAGTATCAGCGTCAGGCCAAGGAGTCGCTCGCCGACCTGGATGGGGACGAGCAGGCCCGCTGGAACCAGGTTCTCGACACGATCGACCGCCGCTATCGCGACGACGTTGCCGAGCCGCTGACGCTGCTGGCCGAAGGCCGCGTCGTCCTTGCCAATCAGCGAAAGTCGCTGGCCGGCTTTCTGGCCGACCTCGATTCGCTCCAACTCACTCGCGTCGAGGACGACCGGCCATTCTTGTGTGCCGAGGACAACCAGATCTGGCATCACCTCTTCTGGCAGCTTCAGCGCACCACCGACGCCGATCTGGCCGCCCGTTCGCAGGGGCTCGTTCCTTATGCCCAGCTCTATCGCCAACCGGCCCACTATCGCGGTCAGATCGTCACCGTGCGCGGCGCGGTTCGCCGGGCTTATAGCGTCCCGGCGTCGCGCAACCACCTCGGCATCAAGAGCTACTTCGTCTACTGGATTCAGCCATTTGAGTCGGCCGATACGCCGCTGGTGGTCTACGCACTCGATGTGCCGCCCGGCTTTCCGCCGCTCAAGGACCGCGACCGCGACGGGGGCGTGACGAAGCTCGACGAAGAAGTGACTGTGTATGGCTTTCTGTTCAAGCGCGGCGCGTATGCCGGCGAGCATGGAACGTACAATGCGCCGCTCGTGCTGGCGAAACAGCCCCAGTGGCATCCGTCCGCGATCGGGCTGGCAGGCCGTGATGCGACCAGCCCCCGCCTCTTGTGGCAGACCAGCATTTTCGCGCTTGTGCTGGCGGTCGTGATTACCGGCGTGGTTTACTGGACGTCGTTCCGCCGCGACAGGCATCCGCGACCCCACGACGAGCGGACCATTGCCGCGAATCTGAGATCGCTGCAAGACGAACCGCAGATACTGTCTCCGCACGAGGCGCTGGCGCAGCTCGAGCAGCAGTCGCAATCGCCCCCGCGCGATGCGGCGAGCCCTTGATGGATCGAAGGAGAGCCCGGATGAACGTGTGCCCACGCAGGCGAACATTACGCACCGCGATGGCGCTGCTGGTCGTGATCCTGCTGGCCGCGCGCCTGGGGGCCCAAGAGGCAAACGAATCGGAGCCGGTCAATCCCCTTCGTTCCCCGGCAGCGGCCGAACGACTTCCCTGGGACAGGGAGCCGCCGAAAAAATCACTGCTGCGGCTGCGGCCGATCGCCGGGCCGCGCGAGTTCCTGACCCGCTACGGCATCGTTGCCAGCCAGTGGGACAGTTTTCAGAGCGGCCAGCCGCTCTCGGCGGCAGAGGAAGAAGTCGTCATCCGGCTGCTCCACCTCTATTCCCGCTTTGGCCAGGAGAACGTCGAAGCCTGGACCAAAGACGAGTTGACGCCGCAAGTGCTGGCCGATTCAGCTGAAGAGCAGCGGGGAGAAATCGTCCATCTGTCGGGAAAGGTGCGGCGGCTAGCGCTTGTGAAACTGATCCCCGAGGTGGCGACGCGATATGAGTTTTCGCAGTATTACCAGGTGGTGTTGCAGATCGAAGGGGGCGCTGAGGCGATCCTCTACTGTCGCGAGCTTCCCGCCGCGTGGCAGCTTGACGTGGCGATGAACGAGCAGGCGTCCGCCTACGGCCTGTTTCTCAAGTTGGGGGATGAGCAGGCGTCGAGCCCGCTGCTGCTCGTGACCGATCGCGTCGCCTGGCTGCCGGCGGAGCCGCGCCCCACGCTGGGCGTGACGCCGGCCCACGTCGCGCTCGCTTCGCTGGGGGTCGATATCGGCCGCTTGCAGGCCGTCGGCCTGGAACGCCGTGCAGGACTGACTGCCGTCGATCGCGAGCCGTTCTACCAAATCCTCTCGGCACTTGAGGGAGAGCAGGCGGCAAAGCTGCTGACGCAAAAGCAACCGCTCAATCTGGCGGCACTACTTCAAGAGCCGCAAGAGCACACGGGCGACGTCCTCCCCGTCCGCGGCCTGGCTCGCCGCGTCCTGCGCGTCGATGTTCCCGACGTCGATATCCGCCGCCGCTTCGGCATCGACCACTACTTTGAAGTCGATCTGTCGCTGCCGCTGGAGCAAACCATCAAGCTCGGCGCCGATCCGATTGCCAAGAACCAGGCAGTCGTTTATGAACACAGCTTCCCGGCGACCATTTGCATCCGCGAGCTGCCGCCGGGACTGGCGGTTGGAGACGACGTGCGTCAATCGATCGAGGCCAGCGCGGTCTTCTTCAAGCTGTGGCTCTATCACTCGGCCTATGCGAAAGAAGCCGGTCTGGCCCAGCCGGCCCCGCTCTTTTTGGCCCGGTCGGTGCAAGTCGTCGCCGACGAAAAACCCTCCTTATTCGTGGCCGACGTCGTAGTCGGCCTCGCCATGGCCATCGCCGCCTTGGTCTTCGTCGGCATCGTCCTCTGGTATCGCTGGACCGACCGCGCCGCCAAGCCGACGCCGCCGGCCGACGCGGCCGCGAAACCGGACTTCAGCGATCTGCGGTGAACTGTCGTCGCTGATTGCCGCCGTGGGCCACTGCCTGGCGACAGCGGCTCGCGCTGGGTGCTGGAAATCATGGGAATGAGTCTCCAATCTTGGAGGGCATCGCTGGTGCTACTCGACTTCCTGCTCCTCTCGCGCGGCCCAACGGTGGCACGACTCGATCGCCTTGCGCTCGACCCGTTTGATCCAAGCGTCTTTCGCGTCGTTGTACCGCTCGATGTCGGCCGGGTGCAGAGCGTAGGCCCTGCGTTTGAGTTCCTCATACTCGCCGCGGAGGTCTGGCGACGCGCGCAGGTAGTCCCGGAAGGCCAGGTGGCGGCCAATCTCCGAGTTGTGTTCGCCATAAACGTGGACGTTGTGCGTGCGCAGGCCGGTGGCGTCGTCCTTGGTGAAGTAGCGGCGTCCCGGCAATCCATATTCGCCCCAGGCGCGGTACCCGGCCGCTTCGAATGCCGGCGTCAGCAGGTCAACGCGCTCGATCTGGCGCACCATCGGCAGTAGATCGATGATCGGCTTGGCCGCCAGACCGGGAACGGCCGTGCTGCCGATGTGGTGGATGGCGACGAACTCAGCCCCCAGCAGTTCGCGGAGGCGTGCGGCTTCTTGTTCAAACAGCCGCGGCCAGTTGGGGGAGTAGGGCTCGAAGGAGTAGCGGCTGGGCATGGGTCATCGATACTCGCAAGCGGCACCCACATTTCAAATGTACTTGCGATCAGCCTACGCTAGAATTGAACGAATGAGGAGAATTCGATGACAGTGATCCATTTGACGCAACAGCTCCAATCCGACACGCTTCATGTGCCAGAGCTTAAGCCGCTGATCGGCAAGCAGGTGGAAATCACCATCCGCGAACTGCCTGTCGGGGACTTGTCCGACCCCAACCGCTTCAAGCCGCTGGAGGAGTTGGCGGGCAAGGACTTGATCGATGCCAATGTGATTGACAAATTCCGTAATCAGGCCCGGAGGGCCGGCAGCCAATAGCCCGGTCCGTCAGGGCCGGGACGACAACCAACGTCCCCTTTTCGATTCCGAGCCGCGAAGCGGCGGTACGGTTTTGGGAGACGCTCCTTCGGGGCTTCGATGCGTGAAGAATCATGGCTGCGTTCCCCGCCCTCACGGCGGGGCTACTTCTTGCCGGCCCACCGGGGCTGAGGCTAGTTTCCAAAAATGTCGGGTTGCTGCCGGTAATACGGTGCGAATGACCAACCCAACTTTGTCAACTCGTTGAATTCCTCCGAAGTCCGCGAGTCGGCCGGATGCATTGCCTTGAACGATCGGATTCTCTCACGGACGGTTCCCATCACAGCTGAGAAATCCTGAGATTCGACCACGACCCCGCGACGAAAAATCAACTCGAAGACACGTTCGTAACACCAAGGCTCCGGAACGACGCCGCGATACCATGCGTCAACGAACTCCCGTACCAGAAGTAGTCGACCATCCAGTGGCCATGAATAGACGAGGTCGTCGTACTTCCAGATTCCAGCCCCTAGCTAGTGCCCGTCCGGCAATTGAATTCGGACGTTGATTGCGGCGTGGAATTGAAAAAAAGTTCCTCGAAGATGAAACCTTTTGTGTTCTGGTGCGTTTCAAAACGCAGGGAAAATACCAGAGCGGGCCATCATCTTCGAGG
>DATKDU010000144.1:0-7326 GCA_035512595.1 Pirellulaceae bacterium | reverse complement strand
CCTATAGCGGCATGCCGTCGCGGCTGTACGTGATCGACACCGAGGGGAAGGTTGCCTACAAAAGCGGCCGCGGCCCGTTTGGCTTCAAGCCGGGTGAAATGGAGCAGTCGCTGGTGCTGCTGTTGATGAATGGGGGGAAGTGAACGGGGACGCGGAAAGAGCCAAGGTGGGTGCCAATGCCGCAGATTTCTCTTCGCACGCTGCTGTTGCTCGTTGCTCTGCTGTCCGCGGCGCTGGGTGCCATTATCTCGGCGAGCGAGCTGGCAAATTACGTCCTTCTCGTGGCGATCGCGGTCTGCCCGCCGATTGCCGTATTGCTGGCGATCTACTCGGACGGAGCCAGACGCGCGTTTTGGACAGGTTTCTCGGTACTTGGCCTGTGGTCGTACTTTTTCGTGTTTACCGACGTGGGTGTAGGATACCCCATCTTGTGGAGGCCGCTGCGCGAGGTTTTTGATGAGCACGCGACGGACGCCATTTTGGCGCTACATCGGAATAATGTTGACGACCTCGCGAAGGACTCGATCAGCAGTCGCACCTATGACGGAAGACCACTTACTCAGCGAGAGATCGACAGGGCTATGGCTCGGGACCTGCCGCGTATGACGAGACAATTCGCGGACGTTACCGTCGATCGTTCTTTTGAGAATGCCAGGTACAGCATTGGCCTAGCGATCGCCATCGTCGGCGGCTTTTTCGCCTGCTTGCTCCATCGACTGCGCGAAAGGCGACAAAAACGGTCTGTCATCTAGCGCCGGTCATTCCAGCCGATCTAGTCCTTTCAGCTGCCACTCGCTCGCGCATCAGTTCGACCACTTGCTCCTCCTGGCGTCCGGAATCTCCGATGCATGGGGGGCCATCTCGCCATTTACTCCCCGTTCACTTTCGCCGGCGACCGCGGAGACTTTGCCAAACCGATCCGCAGCTCCAGTTCAGCGCCGAGCCTGGCGCCGACCCATACCCGGTGTACCACAGCAACATGCGGTCGTCCCTCACTAGGAGAAATCAATGACCGACCAGCTTCTCGTCGAGGGATTCCGGTTTCCGCGGTGCGAGCACCGGAGCGGCGACTGGGATGTCATCAGGTCCGTTCCTGGTCCCCGATTCGGGCCGGTCCTGCTATGGGCTCCTATACGCCACGCCCTCTTTCATCACGAACACCACATCGTGCATCGCACGGATATCGTCGAGCGGATTTCCCTTCACGGCAATCACGTCGGCCAGCTTTTTCTCCTCAAGCGTCCCCAGCTTGTCTTCGATTCGCAGGAGCTGCGCCGCCACGAGCGTGGCCGATTGGATTGCTTTCATCGGCGGCATGCCCCCTTCCACCATCAGCTCGAATTCGCGGGCGTTCTCCCAGGCTTTTGTCCGCACTGAGCCAGAGGGGAAAACACCGGTCATCGTGGAGCGAATCACGAAAGACGCTAGTGGCAACCCCAAGCACTCCTTCCATTGGCGCTGCGACGGCTGCGGTTCTCATTACCCCGGCTATAAGCCTGAGCTCCTCGCCGTCGCGGAAAACATCGCTCCCAAGATTGCCAACGCAAAAGTCTTTTTCTTCGATCGCGTGTCTGCCGGGGCGCTGCACCTCGCACGCGCCGCCAAACAGGCCGGAGCGCTCATTTTCTTCGAGCCCTGTAGCATCGGAAACCCGCTGCTGTTTCGCCAAGCCTGGGAAGTTTCCCACGTGGTAAAGTACTCCCACGAACGATTGAGCGATTTTCCCGAATTGGCCGTTGAGTCTACTCCTCGGCTCGTCATCGAGACTCTCGGTGATGCTGGCCTGCGATACCTGCGAACGAGCGCTGCCAGCCGATCCGGAACCTGGACGAATCTCAAGGCTTTGCCGATAAACGACCTGAAAGATGCCGCGGGTGCCGGGGATTGGTGCACAGCCGGGATCATTTCCAAGCTCGGAGCAAACGGCTTTGCCGGGTTCTCCAAGGCTTCCGATCGACACCTTACCGAGGCGATGCAATTCGGGCAGGCCCTGGCTTCTTGGAATTGCCGATTTGAGGGAGCACGGGGCGGGATGTACGCGGTCTCAAAAGCGCAGTTCCGCAGTCAAGTCGAAGAGATCCTGTCCGGAGCTGCCCATTTGATTCCCATCGATCGCAATCTGCCTTCCCACCAAGCGGTTTCAAATGCCCTCTGTAGCATCTGCGAGCTTTCAAGCGGCACTAAAGTCCAAGTGAAGAAGCGCAAAGCTCTTTGAGCGCATTCCTCGCGCAACTCACGCCGCCAAGCATCGATCCTGCCCTGCGGCGTGTGCTTCCCCCCAGCCAAGAACTATTGCAAGCGGCTTGCAAACGTCACGTGCTGCCGATTTGAATGCCAGTAGGTTGATCCTGCCCGGTTGGCTGCCGACTTGGGGCGAATGATCCAGCACGCACAGACAAGGACGCCTTCGGGGAACAGACGGCGGGCACGCTCTTGCCGACGAGTTTCTGGTGACCGGCCGCGTGCCCGTGATCGGCAAGATCGTGGCCACCAAGAAGGTGACCGGCCGCCAGCGGGCGGAGCAAGTGGCCGTGGCGATGAGGGGGAGCGGGCTGGAGGTGGAGATCAGAGAGCCCGCCAGCGAGGCAGCTCGGTGACTGGCACCTCTTCCGTTACCCACATCGCCGGCAATTTGGTCGTCATAGAAAGCCGCGTCATCCAGCGCTGCTCCGTCTGCGGCGAGAAGCTGCTCGACAGCCGCGGCTGCGCTGCTCCTCGCGAACCAGACGGCAGCCGGGCGACCTTCGTCACGTGGGCCGAGGGCGCGCTGGTGCAAGTCGAGGTCGAGCCGCCCGCCGCGCATGCGCCTGCCAGCGCTGGCAGGCGCATGCGCTGCCGCCGGGTAGCTGCATTGATCTGGTGGAGGCGTGAGCAGCGACAGCCCGGTCACCGATCGAACACGGCCCGGCGAGGCGGGCGAGCGGTACTTGGCGGCGATGAAAGACCCCCATCGTCGATGGCAAGCGCATCAGTCCTTGAGGCGACTCCTGTTTTCTCGGCAATTCTTGCGATTTTCGCGGTTGTCAGAAGGCGGCTGGCTTCTTTCCGAAGACTGTAGCCCGCTTTCCGCAACTACTCAACCGGGTACGGAGTTAGGGAAAACTGCCCCGGGCGAGGTGCCCATCTTGGTGCCGAGCCCGCCGAGTTCCGTTCCGGCTCCCATTCTACCGCCCGAGCTTGCCGGCGTTGCGGCCGCGTGGGACCAGCTTCCCGACGCGATCAAGGCCGGAATCCTTGCACTCGGAAAAGCCGCAGGAGTTCCCGATGCCTTGCGCCGTTGCCGTTCACGACGCCCACGTTTGCGCCTGCCGCGGCATTCCGACCGCGATCGATCTAGGGGTCGCCCGAACCGTTCGACGCACCGTTCTGCAACGAGCGGCGAAGGCGGACCGGCAGTTGCGTCACGAGCGTCATCTGGGTCATTCGCCACTGTGTTCTGAATCTGGCTTGCGTCATTGTCCTGATCGCTTGCGTCACGCGCCCTTACTTTGCGTCATTGCTGGCGACCAATCTGCACCGCATTGCACCAATTTGCATCGACCGCGGACGGGACTGACGCAAGTGACGCTGATGACGCATTCGCCGGACAACGGCGCGGGGCGTCCAGCACTGCACGCGAGGGGCAGATGAAACGGGGAAAGCCGGTCAACGTGCGGACGGGACGAGCCACGGTAGTGACGCTGCCGAGCGGTGAGCAGGTGTCGTTGGAACCCGAGCAGGCCAAGGGACACCTGCTCCTGCGGATCATCGCACCCCCAGGGTCGCGAATTTGCCACGCAAAAGCCGGGGCTCTACAGCAATTTTGGTCGCCCAGCGAGATCTTGGCGTCGAATGAGCGTGAATGCAATGACTGAAAGCCGAAGGGGATGTATACTATCTCCCCGACATTTGCCAGAGGCTTCTCCCGGCCCGTGATGGCGGCGGAGGGAACAATGGTATTCGATCCCTATCATCAGTGGCTAGGAATTCCTCCCGCTGAGCAGCCACCGAATCACTATCGGCTGCTTGGCATCGCGCTCTTGGAAAGCAGCGCTACGGTCATCGCGAACGCGGCAGATCGACAGATGACGCACGTTCGGACGTTCCAGTCTGGACCTCATGCGGCACATAGCCAGCAACTACTCAACGAATTGGCTGCAGCCCGCGTTACCTTGTTGACCCCAGAAACGAAACACGCCTACGATCGGCAGCTGCTGGCTCAAACGGCGGCGCTGTCGTTGAGCTTGCCCGGCGGCGTGGCATCTCCGCCCGTGACTGTAGAGGCGGGAACACCGATCGAGGCATCGACGGCGCCGCCGGTTCCACCGCCTGTTACCAGTAGTGCCGTGGCCTCGGAAACCGCCTCACCACGCTTGGGCAGTCGACATTCCTCTCGACGTGACCGCAAGAAAGGTTGGGAGCTTGCCAAAATAGTCGCCGGCGGCGTCGCCGGAATTGCGATCAGCCTGGTCTTTTTGAAGGCGATCGGTTTCTTTGGCGTCAGTGGAACGGGAAAGCGCAACAATAGCGAGATAGCCTCCGCACCAGACGCTTCCTCAGGGGCGAAACAAGACGCCACACCAAGGCAGGGAGAAAAAGACATTCCCTCGCCGGTTTCCGGACCGCGTCCTGAACAGCCTGTGTCGGAGGAGCCGGCAAAGGCAGATAACAAAGCGGAAAACAGTCCCCAGCCCGTACCCGAAACGCCTTCCACGGCCTCTCAACCAGCGCCTGATGCAGCGAAACTCGATGGAGATGACGCGACATCAGAGTCATCTAATTCCCCAGAGTTGCACGCTGCGCTACTGCGCTCCATTCCTCCTCCGGCAGCGCAACGCGACGCACTCATCGCAGAAGTGGACCGTCTGTATAAGCCGCAGGCTCTGAAAACCGCGCAGGAGAGGGTGGCCGCTGCTGGCAGTATGCTCGCCGCGGCGAGAGAAGGAAGCGATGCAGACGAGCGGCTGGCATTGCTTCTCAGTAGTGCCGAATGGTCGCGTCGCGGCGGCGATTTGTCCGCGGCGCTGGCTACGGCCGATCTAATAGCATCGCAGTACGAGCTCGATGGATGGAGCTTTAAGGCGGACCTAGTCGGCCGATATGCCGACTCTGCCAATACCGACGATGATCGAAAAGTTCTGATCGCACAGGCCAAGGCATTGATTTATCAGTCGCTGGCGACGGAACGTTTTGACTTGGCTCACCGTCTGGCTGAAGCGACGCACGCCGCCTGCAGGGACTCCCGCGATCCTGCTCTTCGTCAATTCGTGCTCGATGGGCGAAGCTGGATCAATCGGCTGAGCAAGCAATTCTCTGAGTTCCAGGAAGCCCAGCAGGTACTTACGACATCGCCGGCTGACACTATGGCCAACGCGACCGTGGGACGTTGGCTGTGCCTGTATCGCGACGACTGGACGCTCGGCCCGTCGCACTTGGCACTGGCTGCCGACGAACTGCTCAAAGAGGTTTCCGCTATCGAATCCAAGAACCCCGATGACGCCGAGTCATGCGCGAATGCGGGCGACACCTGGATGAAAGCAGCGAGGGGCGACCTCGCAGGCAGCTCGCTTGCCCGCGCGCGGCACTGGTTCGGCAAGGCAAAGTCTATGCAGCCGGGAGCACTGTTGCTCGCACGGCTCGACCAGCAGTTAGCAAAAATCGACGCTGACAAAAGTTATCGAGAATGGGGCGACCTTGCCCGAGCGACGGAAGTTGCTCGGCGGCTCATGGGTCGACGCTGGACTGTGGCGTGGAAAAACGACTCGGTCACGTACTATCACCTCGTGTTGCGTTCCGATGGTCACTGGGAGCTTGAGCACTCGGTGACAGGGCGTGCATCCAGTTGGATTGGCGGTGCCTGGGACGTGGATGTCGACAAGGGCGCTGTTGCCGTCGTTTATCCGGGAAAGAACAAAGAGCTCTACTTCCTGAGAGATGGGGCGATTGTTTCTGAGCACATGTTAGCCGACGGCCGCCTCGTGAACGAAGGCACGTTGAGACCTGAGACGCTGATCGCCACGCCGACATCGCCATTGGCCTCAGTGCCAGATTCCAATTCATTGCCGCCGCGTCTGGTGCAGAACAGTTGGTCGGTTCGCTGGAATGACGGTCCAGCAACCTATGCCCGGCTTCGATTTCACGAGTCGGGAAAGTGGCAAGCCATTGCGTGGCAAAGCGGAATTGGCAGGACGCCGATTGGCGGGCTTTGGACCTTCGATCAAGATTCCGGGCAGGTGATTGCTCTGCATACTGACTTGAAGCGAGACGTTCTTACTGCCGATGCTGACTCCATCAAGATCGAGCACTTTTCGCCCCATCACAGCAACACTGGCATCGTGACGGCCGAGTGAGCCGGTGGGCAGGGGACCACGGCGCAACAAAATGGCCCCGCGGTGGGGCAGGAACCGCAGGGCCTTGAGTTGCCCCGGTTGCCCGGAGCGAGAATCAGGATAGCAGAGACGGATCGAAAAGCAACAGTCGCACGAGATTTTGGTAGCCTCGTGGTTAGCCAAGTAGGCGTCCCCGTCCGAAATCACCAGATCCAACACAAGCCCCATGCCAACGCTAATCCTTGAGAATGGCCGTGAGCACTCGCTGCCCGGCCTCGGCCAGCAAGTCCCGCTTCTGGAACTGAGCGAAAAGCGAGTAACCAAGGCCGTTCGTGATTGTCTACGTGCCGCCGTCGGCGACGACCGTGTCGAGGTCTCGTGCGAGGCCACGATTGCCGGATTGGAATGGACAGGCTTGTGCCGAATCGATGGCCGAGACGTTTGCTACCGGGTGGTTTCGAGTTGAGGCGCAACCAAGATTTTGACCGGAATCGCTGATCGGTTACAATTGATGCGGCACGTGTGTACGCACGGCCATTCACTTTCACAGCTTCTCGCTTGTACGAGCGGCTGCGTGATCCCGCGAGGGATTCGCAATGCCGCTCTTTCTGTTTCGGCTGCCGTGGCTGATCGCAGTCACCCTGTTCGGGCCGCACTCGGCGCTCGCTGACCCCCCCCGCCGGGGCTCATAGGTACTTCCGCCGCCTCGCGGCAGATGGTTTCCCACCCCCGCCATTCGCTTCCAAGATATAGTCCGTCCGTCCGTGGCCCTATGCCTTAAAGCCCGATCGCGAAAGGAGTTAATGTGGACGAGACCTCAAAACAAGCCGCGGAGCGACTAAAACGCAGGGTCCAGCGCCACTCCCCCGACCGCCGTCTCCGCAAGAAGCTGGTACTGCCCGGGGGGATCACGATCTCCGCTGAAAAGCACAAGGGGCGCTTGGTCGTGCGAGTTGAGTCTCCAGGGTACGAACGGTAATCTGTTGGCAGCCGTCCTCCGTTCCAAAGTGCCGGAACC
>DATKDU010000143.1:0-14317 GCA_035512595.1 Pirellulaceae bacterium | reverse complement strand
GCGTGGCTGTAGAGCCAGACGCTCTGGTTCGAGCGGTCGTCCGCCGGCACGAACAGGTCGCCGCTGGCCTTCTGGTAGGCCAGGAGGTGGTTGATGCCGCGGTGCAGCACGTCCCGGTACTCGCCCTCCCGGTGGTTCTTTCCCCAGCCTTGAAAGGCGAGGATCGCCAGGGCGGTCGCCCCCGTATCGGAGACGAGCATGAAACGCCGCTCGTCCGCACTGACGGCATTGGTCGCGTCGTCGAAGCCTTGCAGGCTCCAGTGGCCATCGGGATGCTGATGCCGGGCGAGGAACGCCAGCCCGGCCTCGATGGCCGCGTTGGTTTGCGGCGACGTCGTTCCGCGGCCGCTTCCCGGCTGGTCCCCGTCCAGGCGCGCCGACCGCTTCACGAACGGCTCGCGGGACACGACGGCCGCGGTGCTGACGGATGGCAGTCCGCCGACCGACGTGCGGACGAAGCGAGTGGTTGCCGTCTGCACGCTGGCGCTCTCCTCGCGAGCCTTGCGGGAGTTGATGCCGACCTTCGGCGAGTATTCGGTGCCCAGTCCGCCCGGTCCTTCCGGCGCGGCGGCAGCGACGGCAATTGCCTCACCCGATTGGCGGGTCATCGGCGTGTTGGCCATTCCTCCCATCATGTGGTCAAGTTCCGCCTGAGCGACCGCGGAACCGGCGCCGATTTCGGGGATGTCGGAGACGACGGCCGACGAGGAGGGGCCGGCTGCCGTGGCGGCTCTGGCCAGCGCAGTCGTCGCAGCGGCATCGGCCACTTGCGGACCTTCAGCCGCGCCGCCGGCACTCTGCCGCTGTCCGCGAGCGGGTGCGACACCCGTTGTGGCGAGCAGGGCCTCATCACCGGCCACGGCCCCCTGCGGATCGCTGCTGACCGGGCCGCTCGCGCCGCCGGTCATCCGCTCGGTCTGAGTGCCGCGGGCGGCCAGCGGAACGCCGTCTGCCGTTCCGCTGGACGAGGGCGCACCGGCGAGCTGGATCGTGTCGGCCGTCGTGTTCGCAGCAAAGGTCGGCGCGGACGAGGCCTTGGCGGGCGAATCGGTGCCGCCGCCGACGAGCGGCGTGCCGGGAACGCCGTCGGCCGCTTCGGCCCGCGCGATGGCGACGCTGGCCGCTGCGGCGCCTCCCGCACCGGCCGGCGCGCCGGCGTCAGCCACCGGTGCGGCAGCACCGCCGGCAGGAGCGCCGCCGCTGGCGGTCATGCGGCTGGCGGTCGTGGCGACGGCGGTTGCTTCGGGAATGCGGGCCGCGCCGGCGTCGCCGCCGTCCCCTTGCGGCGAGGCGACCTTGTCCGCCATCACCGGCCCGCTAATGGCCAGTTGCGGAGCGCCCCCTTGCGCGGCTCGCGCCAGGCGGCGGGCTTTTTCTTCTTCGTCTTCGGCGTCCGCCAGTCCGGCCGTACCGCCGCCGGCCGCTCCGTCGCTGGCCTGGGCTCGGCTCAGCTCCGCTTGCGCGACGAGCTGCGCCGCGGTCGCCGCGCTGGCTGCATCTGCTGCTTCCGCCGATTGCGGACCGCCAGTCGCCGTTGCCGGCGTGGTGGGAGCGGAACGGGCGACGCCGGCAACCTGCGCTTCCATTGCCGCCGGTACGCCGCCGCTTTCTCCGGCGGGGGCCGCGACGTTTTCTGCCTGCGGCGCTGCCAGCGCGACCTGCGGCAATCCACCGCCGGGCGTCGCACGCGTGATCTGAGCTGCGGTCAGCTCGGTGCTCGGCTCGCTCTGCCCGCCGCCGGCAGCCCGCGTGCCGCCGCGCTCGGCGACGACCTGCGTGGGGCCGATATCGACGTCGGTCGTTCCCTTCGCGCCCGTCACCGCGGCCCGCGTCGCCTGAGCGTCCGCACGAGTGAGGGCCGCACTGGCACTGGCCTGTACGTCCGCAACCTGGGTCGCGCCGGGAACGTTGCCGGCGGCCGATTCAGCCCGCACGGTAGCCGTCGGCTGCGGCTCGCCGGCAACCGAGCGGGCAATCTGGGCCGCACTGCTGGGGACCAGCGCATCCCCCGGTGTCTGCGTCGTGGCTTCCGCGCGGCGGGCAGCGCCGGACGCCACGAGGGCCGGACTCTCGCTGCCGGGCATGGCCCGGTCGATGTTCGGCGAGCGGCCGACGCCTGCGGTGCCGCTCTCGGCGCGGCTCACGGCCAGCCGCGCCGGCTGCGGCATCGCCGGCGCGCCGGTCGTGGCGACGCTCGCGGCGGGGCTGTCAATCGCCGTTGGGGAAGTTGGCGTTGGATTTTCCGCCGTCGCCCGCGCCGGCGAATTGCCGGCCAAGACCTGCGGCCGCATCGTCGGGACCTGCGAAGATTGTGCCCGGGCGATCGCGCCGCTGGCCATGGCCACGGCGCCCGCGTCCGGCGAAGCGACAGCCGCCGGTGTCGCGGCACTCGCCGCCGATCCGGACGCTTGCCGCGCGACGGCCGTGCTGCTGGGACCAGGGAGCGACGAAGAGGCCGCTTGCGGGCCGGCATTCGTCGGCACTTCCGCGGCACGAGTCACGACGTTGGCCACTGCCGTGGTCGCGCTCCGCGACTGCGACGGCGTCGATGGTCCGGCGGGCCCCGTCGTCGGCACTTCGGAAGGCGTTCCCGTGGCGCGGCGCAGGGCGGAGTTGTTCGCCGCCGCCTGCGGATTGAGCGCGGCAAGCTGCATCGCCTCTGCCTCGCCGGCAGTTGGCGACGCCTGTGGAGAAGCGGTGGGCTGACGGCGCGTGGCTGTGCTGGCGGCGGCCAGCTCGGTCGTCGCCGAGGAGGTGACCGTTCCGGTTGGCGCGGGCTCAGCGACGGTCGCGGCAGTGATGCTCGGCGTACCCCTTTTGCGCGTCAGCGTGGCCGTTGCCGCTGGGCTAGCCACTGGCGAGGGGGACGTGGCCCCTTCCGTGCGGGTCGGCCGAGCGGCGGCAACCGCGGTCTGGCTGGCCGTCGGCTCGGCCGACGCAATGGCCCGCGCCTGGCTGCTGCTCACTGCGGCGGTTGCCCGCTCGACGCGGCTGCTCTGCGGCGCGAGCTGGCTGGCCGCCGTGGCGCTGGGATTGGTCGCTGTCGGCGCGGGGACTG
The DNA here is from genome assembly GCA_035512595.1 of Pirellulaceae bacterium. Lineage (GTDB taxonomy): Bacteria > Planctomycetota > Planctomycetia > Pirellulales > Pirellulaceae > DATKDU01. The sequence continues at coordinate 11,259 of DATKDU010000143.1, read as the reverse complement.
CCGCCGTTGCCGCCACGTCGGGGCGCGTCGTCAGGCGCGGCTGGCGATTTGGCGCTGGGGCCGGCGACTGGGCCACCTGCGGCGCGGTTTCCGCCGGCGCTTGACGGCGGACAAGCGGAGCGTTGGCCGTCGAGGCGATCTCCGGGAGCGGGGCGTCGCTGCGCGTGACCTGCGGGCTGGCGGTCGATTGCCGCTGCGTGAACGTACTGGCCGGGGCGAGTGCCTCGGGCGACGTGGCTTTGGGCTGCGGCGGCGCATCGGCCGCGGCAATCGGGCTGGTTGGCGTATGCGCCGGCTGGGCCACCTGCCGCTTGAGCGTCGGTGCGGCCGCCGCATCGACGGTCGGCGACGGCGCATCGGTCTTGCGGGCAAGCTGCGGCGATGGTGCAGCCGCGGGCGTAGCCGGGGTCTCCATGGCGGCCGGCTTCGCTGCCAACTCCGCCGTTTGCCGCTCGATGCGCGCGGCGGCCGCCTTGGCTTCGATGCCGGCGGGGCGCGGCTGCTCGATCGGCAGCGACTGCACGAGCTGGCTGATCTTGAGCTCCGAAGGCTTGCTCTGGCGGCTGAGCTTGGATGGCTGCTCTGCCGCTCGCGGCGCGACTTCGCTCGGCTGATTTCGCTTGACGACGTTCGGCTCCGTGGAGACGACCGGCTGGGGCGTCGGCAGGGGCTGCTCGGGGGCCCGCGTCGTTTCCGGCTGCGTCTCCTGCCGCACGATATTCTCCGGCTCGGGCTGCGGCTCGGGGGTGCGCACTTCGAGGGGTTTTTCGAAATCCTGCTTGGGGCGATCCTCCTCTGGCAGCATCTGCTGCGGCTGATAGACGGGCATCAGCCGCGACTTGCGCGGTTCGATCACCTCGCGCTCGGCGACTACTTCGTCGTCAAAGCCGGAAAAAATCCGCGTCTCGATCATGTGGACGATCATCGCCATGTGCAAAATGGCGCTGACGATGACCGCCAGTTGCATCGACCGCCGCACCAGCCGGTTGTCGATGTACCGAAAGGCGATCATGAAGCCGAGCACGATCAGCGGAATGCCGACGAGCGAGGTGATCGCATGGGCGTACCACGGCACTCCGGAAAACTTGAGATAGGCCGCGCTGACCCCCATCAAGAACGCGCCGAGCACGACCAGCGCGATGTACACCGGCCAGACCTTCTCGTCGAAATAGTCGCCGCGCGGTTCGGCGACTTTGCGGACGATGCGGCGGACTTTGGCCATCTATTCCTCGTCGCTGAACGCGGGGAAGTAATCGCGAATCCCGGCCTTGTTGCAGGCGCGGAAGGCGGCGGCGACATAGTCCCACTGGGCCCGCTTGTCGGCCCGCACGATCACCGTCTGACTCGTGGGATTGTTGGTCGCAGTCTGACGCAGGAACTGTTCCAGTTCCGCCAGCGACAGGATTTTGCTGTCCACGTAGTACCGCCCCTGGTCGTCGATGTTGATGAAGACTTCCTTGGGGCGGGCCGTCAGCGGCATTGCTTCGGTCCCCTCCGGGAGCTGCACGTCAAGCTCGCGCTCTTCCTGCTCAAACTGGCTGGTCACCAGGAAGAAAATGATCAGCAAGAACATCATGTCGAACATGGGGGTCATGTTGAACAACCCGAGCGCTTTGCTCGACTTTAGGGTGATGGTCATGATCGATCTTGCTCGTATCGCTGTCGTGTCTCTGCTCGGATCGCTTACGGGGCCGCGACGGGCGCCTTCTCTTCGGCCGGCAACTCATCGGTCCCCTGGCGGTTGAATCGGACTCGCCCTTCGTACCGCTCGAGCTGCGGCAGCAGGCTGAAGACCAGCTCGTCGATCTGATGGAACAGGATGGTGATCCGCCCCTCGAAGTAATGCGCGAATGCCGTCGCCGGAATCGCCACGCACAAACCGGCAAACGTCGTCACCAGGGCGGTGTAAATGCCGCCGGCCAACTCCACCGACTTGTTGGCTCCGGGAGGAAGGACCGTGGTCAAGTGAAACGCCAGGATCATCCCCTGCATCGTCCCCAGGAGCCCCAGCAGCGGCGCCAAGGCCGACGACAGATTGAGCCAGCGGATGTTGCCGTGGAGGCGATCGGCCTCGCGCTGGCTCGCCTGATGGACGGTCGTTTCGATTTCCGCCAGGGGCCGGCCGACTTTGAGGAGCATGGCGCGGATGATGTTGGCGGCGGTGGACGGATACTGCTGGCAGACGCGATACGCTTTGCGGGGATCGAACCCCCCTTGCGCACCGCCGATCTGGCCCAGTGCGGTAATCAGCCCGCTGGGGAGGACGCGCTGCCGCCGCAACGCGATGAACCGCTCGACGATCACCGCCACGGCGACCAGCGACAGGGCGTAGATCGGATACATGAACATGCCGCCGTCGCGGGCGAGCTGCCAGACGTTGATGGCCTGGTCCGGAGGCGTTGTCGGCGCTTCGCTTTCTGCGTCTGAAGCCGCTGCCGGCAGGCTGCCAGGCTCGGCAGCGGAGGGACCGCCCGATTCCTGAGCAGCGGCGACTGGCGCGTGGCACAGCGCCGCGACAAAGAGCAGAACTGCAATGCGCACTGGATGGCTGACCATGGAGGGTTCGTTTCTAATCCGGAGGAACCGCCGGGATCGCGACGGTCGATGCACGCTACAGCTTGCCCAGCGCTTCCAGCCGCTGCTTGGCCTCGGCGGCCAGCTCGTGCTGGGAATGTTTCTCGGCGACGAACGTGTAAAACCGCTTGGCATCGGCAATCAACTTCGTCTTGGCGGCGGCATCTGCGGCGGCGATCTGCACCTCGGCACAGCGCCCCGCCTCGTATCCGCACTTGGCTTGCCAGTTCTTCGTTTCTGCCGCGGCCTGATCGCCGCCGTAGCCGAACATGCCGCGCTGGAACTCGCGGATCGCTTCGACGTGCTGTTTCTGCGTGAAATAGACCTCGCCCATCATGAAGCGGGCCCGAGCGCCGACGTGGTCGCGCGATTTGGTGGCCGCGATCTCGTAGTCCTTGAGCGCGTCCTCGGTTTGGCCGGCGTTCTGCCGCGCCCAGCCGAGCTCGTAGTGTGCCTCGGCCAGCAGCGGCGTCTGCGGATGTTTTTCCGGGATTTGCTCGAGGAGGCCGATTGCCGCCGGCCACTCCTTGAGCTGTGCTGCGCTCTGCCCGCCGTGCAGCAGCGTCAGCACCTCGATTGCCGGCGACGACGCTTTGGTGTTGGCCGCAGACTGATAAGCCGGGAGCGCCTCCTTGAAGTTCTCCATCCGAAAGTGGCACTCTGCCTTCATAAACACGCCGTCGGCCGCCAGCGGGCCGCTGCCGAAATTCGCCACCTGGTCGCTGAACTGCGCCAGCGCCTCGGCGTACTGCTTTTGCTGGAAGTGCGACCAGCCGAGCTTGTACGCCGCCTTCTCTCCAAGATCGCCCTGCGGGTTCTGCGCCCGGCAGGCTGCGTACGACTTGGCCGCCTCGGCATACGCCTTCTTCTCGTACTGATCCTCGCCGACGTGAAACCAGGCCTCGGCCGCCAGCGGGCTGGCTTCGTGATTTGTGACCAGGGCCGTAAAGTGCGGCACGGCTTCGGCGTGCTTGTCCTGCGACTTGAGAGCCCATGCCAGCTCGTACAGCGCCTTGTCGGCTCCGGCGTATTTTGGATCGGTCTTCAGCACTTCCGCGAATGTGGCCGCCGCCTCGGGAAATTTTTTGACCGCGACTTCGCACAACCCGCGTTCGTAGAGCACGTCGCTCTTGTGCGGCGTATCGGGATCGGCCTTCAAGAACGCCGCGAAATCGGCGGCCGCTTCGGCGGCATTTCCCGATTGACGCAGCGCCAGCCCGCGCCCGCGCATCGATTCACTGGCGAGCGCGTGCTGCGGATGCCCCTTGATGAGCTTCGTGAACGATTCGACCGCTGCCGGGAACTCCTTGCTCTGAAGCTGCGACCAGGCCTTTCCGTAGATGGCATTGGGCGCGAAGGGCGACTGCGGGAACTTCGTCGCCACCGTTTCATATTCTGCCAGCGCTGTCTCGTAGTCGGCCGCGGCAAAGGCGATCTCCGCCAGCCGGACGTGGGCCTGATCGAGGTGCTCGCTTTGCGGAAACTCTGCCAGCAGCCGGTCAATCGCGGCCTTCGCGTCCGCCGGCTTGTTCAATTTCTGCTGTGTGCGAGACAAGAGAAGCAGCGCTTCATCCGACTGCCGCCATTTGGCGTTGGCCGCCAGCGAAGCGGCCAGTTCCTTTTCAGCCGCAGCGAACTTGTCGGTGAAGAAGTGGCTCGCGCCCAGCAGATAATGGGCTTCAGCCGCCGCATCCGGCGATTTGATTGCCCCGGTAATTGGCGACAGTGCGGCAATCGTCTCTGGATACTTCTTCTGTAAAAAGGCCAGCAGCCCGAGCCGCACCCGCCAGGCGTCAATGTCCGCGTGCTCCTTGTAGTTGGCGGCCAGATCGGCATACAGCGTTTCCGCTTCGGCGTGCTTCTTGAGCAGCAGGTTGCACTCGGCAGCGACGTACTTCGCATCGGGGAGGAGTTTGTGCTGCGGAAATGTCGAAAGAAACTCGCTGGCCTGCTCGAGCCCTTCGTCGTAATTTTTCAGATCGAGTGCCGCGAATGCCGCGTTGTAGCGGGCCTGCGGCGCCAGCTCATGCTGCGGATGCTCGTCGGCGATCTTGGCAAACAACGGCAGCGACTGGCCCCGCTTGTCCGGCTGCTCGTAGAGGGCGTCAGCCTGGTCGAGCTGAAGATGGACGACATACGGACTGTCGCCAGCGGTGGCCAGCGCCTTGGTCACCAAATCGGCCGCCTCCGCGAACTTTTTCTGCGTCAGGTAGATCTTGCACAGCCAGTGGGCCGCTTCTGGGGACGACTTTGTATTGGCAGCCGCCGCTTTGGCCAGCCAGCCCGCGGCATCCTCGAGCTTGCCGGCCCGATAGTAGCTCGTGCCGGCGGCCATCGTCGCTTCCGCCACATACGGCGACTGCGGATAGCTCATCGCTACCTTCGCGTAGAGCGCCGCCGCCGGTTCGAACATGTCTTGCTTTACCTGACAAAACGCCTGGCGGAATAAGGCATGATCGGCAAGAGCAAACCCTTCGGTCGCTGCTGCCGCGGCAAACAGCTTCTCCGCGCCGGCAATGTCATCGGACTGGAGCAGCGTCTCCCCTTTGCGCATCCGCACCTCGGCCGCCAGCGGGCCGTCGGCAAATTCCTTGAGATACAAGTCATAGCTCTGGCCCGCCTCGGCGTACTGCTTGAGCTCCTCGCGAGCGACCCCCAGGTTATAGAGGGCCACTGCCCGCCGTGGCGACTTGGCATCCGCCTTGAGCAGGGCGTCGTAGGCCGCGGCTGCCTCTTCCTTCTTCCCTTGGAGATACAGCGACTCGCCTTGGAAGTAGAGAGCTTCGCCCAGGTGCTTGCTCTTGGGAAACTGGCTGACGAGTTTGCCGAACGTCGCGGCAGCGGTCTCGTACTGTTTCGCGTCCCCGCCGGTTGCCAGGGCGAATTGGCTGGCACCCAGATTGAGATAGCTGTCTTCCAGCAGGTCGAACTTTGGGTATTTGGCGATCACAGTCTCAAATGCCACCGCCGCTTTGGCATGTTGCTTGAGCTGGAGCTGGCAGACCCCCAGGTAATGCTGGGCCTTGGGAGCGAGCGGATCCTGCGGAAAATCCTTGACGAACTTCTCCCATTCCTCCGCTGCGACGTCGAACGCCCCGTTGTTTTGCAGGTTGGCGGCGTCGGCATACCGCTGCTTGGCCTCTGCGGACGACTCGGCCGCTTGCTGCCCGACGGCAGATAAGACGAAGAACCCCAGCAGCGCAGCGAAGTAGACACTTTGGATCAAAGGTCGCAAGACAAATCCCATCACGCTCACCTGTGGACCACGAGAGGCTGACCGGCCAGCACGCTCAACTGCTGCTGGCGCAAGCTCTTACGAACGGGCGCGACAACTGGCCCTGCCAGGGGGGCAGCGGCGGCGTCCAGGTTCAGTCTAACCATGCCCCTCAGCAGGGTAAAGTTGCGGCACTGGCGGTTATGCAAGGTGTATTGGCTCCTCGGGAGCGGAGCGTTACGCGTGCCGTCCCCCTCGTCGGCTCCAGAACGACGGCACACGGAGTGCGCCTACTACTTATTGGAGGCCCGACAAGCACAATGGAGGATGCGGCGGGCTGGCGGCAAACATTTCGCTGCCCGGCCGCGTAACGGGTGCGTCGAACCCTTTTTCGGACAGGTTGAAATCCTGCCCTACGAGCGTGAAACGAGTCCTCATCACCGGCGGCGCAGGGTTCATCGGCTCGCATCTGGCCGAGGCCCTCTTGGCCCGCGACGATGCGGTCACCGTCATCGACGACGAATCGACCGGCCGGGCGGAGAATCTGAGTGCCGCTGGCTCACACGAGCGGCTGACGTTCCTCCGCGGCAGCGTGGCCGACATCGATCTGGTCCGGCAGGCCCTCGACGGCATTGACGAGGTCTATCATCTGGCGGCCGCCGTCGGCGTCGCGCTCATCGCCCGCCAACCGCTCCAGACGATCGAGCGCAACATCTACCCCACGCAGCTTCTGCTCGACGAGCTCTGCCGCCGCAACGGCAGCGGCCAGAAAGTCCGCTTCTTCTTGGCCAGCACCAGCGAAGTCTACGGCAAAAATCCGAAAGCCACCTGGACCGAAGAGGACGATCTCGTATTTGGACCGACGACAAAACCGCGGTGGAGCTACGGCGTCTCCAAGGCGGTCGATGAATTTCTGGCCCTGGCCTGCGCCCGGCAGTTCGGATTGCCGGTGGTGATCGCCCGCTTCTTCAACGTCGTCGGTCCGCGGCAATCGGGGGCCTACGGCATGGTGCTGCCGCGGTTTGTCGAAGCTGCACTCGCGGGCGAGCCGCTAGTGGTGCATGACGACGGGCGGCAAGTGCGCTGCTTTGCTCATGTGCGGGACGTTGTCACGGCGGTGATCAAGCTGATGGATTCGCCGGCTGCCGCGGGGCACGTTTACAACATCGGCAGCGACCAACCGGTCACGATCCTGGAGCTGGCTCAGCGCGTCGTCGCCCTGGCCGGCTCCAGCTCGCGGATCGAATTCCAAAGTTATGCCCAGGCCTACGACCAGGACTTCGAAGACATCCGCCACCGCGTCCCCGACCTGACCCGCCTCAAGCAGACGATCGGCTTTGTGCCGCGAAACGATCTGGATGCGATCGTGCGGGATGTGATCGCGTGGAAGTGCGGGCAAGGCGAGTAGCCAGTCCGCTTTTCGGAGATCCATAAGCTGCTGGAAGTGGCCGGGTATCGACCGGCCCGCATAGAGGCTCGCACGCCAGGGCTTTAGCGGACTATCAGATTTTCTACGAGCGGCGGCACTCGAAGCGGCGGGATCGTTCGCGGCGATTCATCCCCCTGCGACGGACAGTGCACCACGGCGTACTTATCCGGCAGCCGCTCGGACCACTCCTCGACCGACGCGTGCGGCATTTTGATGAACTCCAGGTGCTTGAGCTGTGCCAGGTGGGGGGCGAGCCTGGCCGGGTCCAGTCGCGATGAAGCGTGGAACTCCAGCCCCACGACGCGATAGGCCCCGTACCGCCAGCGAGCGACCACACGGGTCACATTGGCCGGTGTTCACATAAGAATCGGCCGTCCGGAATCGGAATAGGTCAGCGCATGTTCGGCCTTCATTGCCTGGAGAACCCGTTGCTCGTGGGCCGTCACGAGCGTCTCTCCCCGGTGGGGGGTGATCCGCCCCACCCACCACAGCCCCAGCCACAATCCGCCGGCAATGAAGGCCGTCAGCAGCAACAGCCGCCGAAGCGAGAGCTGGTAAAAACGAAGGCGTGCCATGGGTCTGTCTACGCGACAGGCCGCTCCGCAGTTCGGCAACATTTCGCGGCTGCGAGGCGGTTGTTACAATCGCCGCCGGCTCGGCACTCAGGACTGCGGTCTTCGACTCGGCGGCCGCCTTTTGCAGCCGCTCCAGCCGCACGTCGCGATAAAGCTGCATCGTCGCCATCACGCCCATGAACGTGAAGAAGACGCCGGCCAGCACCAGCCCGATGCGGCTGAACCAGTTCGGCCGCAGCTCCCGCGGCAGCAGAATCAGGTTGATTGCCAGCGTGTGCCAGGCGCTGAACGCAAAGGCGAAGTTGTAGCCGGTGGTGGAGACCTTGAGGATGAAGCCGGGCTTCTCCGTCACCCACAGAATCAAGAGGCCGAACGAGACCAGGGCCACCAGCACCGAGAAATAGACGTACTTGATCGCGCTCGTCTTCAGCTCGCGCATGTGCGGGCTGGCGGTCCAGGTGACATCGACCCAGCGCCGGGTGAAGCCGTCGATCGTCATCGTCTGGCTGGTGCATAGGACGAGGAACCCGCAGAACAAGGTCGCCCCCCAGAAGAACTTCCCGAGCTGCTCACCAGAGATCAGGCCCCGCAGCGGCGAGTAATGCGCCAGCACAGTCGGCGGCGGTTCCGCGACCTGCCTTTGCACCCCGCCGGCAGTCATGGCCGCCATGTTCCAGTCGTCTACTTCGGTGCCGCGCGGCAGGAACTCCACGGAAAGAATGCTCGGCAGCGAGACGCCGATCAGGCAGGCGACCAGCCACACGCAAGTTTGGTCGCGGACGACGTGCCGCACCCACCGCCGCCAGCGCGGCAGGGTCTGCTCGTTCACCTCGAAGACGCAGCCGACGTGCGACAGCGTGATCCCCTTGCCGCCGACCACGCTGGGGATCGCCCCCACCTGGTGTCCCATGCCCCACCCCTGATCGCGGGTGAAATTGCTGATCGGCGTGTTGGTCAACCCGCCGTTGCCGGCAATCGCCGCCAGCGCGGCGATGATGGCGATCATGCTGAAATCGATCGTCGGCAACGTGCCCGTCTCGTACAGCGACGTAAAGACGTTCTGCACGTTGTAGCCGTCGATCTTGCCGTCGCCGTCGCGGTCGATCCCTTTGATCGGGTTCCCCTTGGCGTCCCGCTCCCAGTCATCAGGAATGCCATCGCCGTCGAGATCGACGGTCTTGGGGAGGAACTCGTTGACGTCCAGATGCCCGTCGCCGTCGAAATCCTCGCCCGGATCGAGGATGCCGTTGCCGTTGAGGTCTTCTCCCCGCTGGACCGGGACGGCGCCGAACTTGAACAGCCCGCTGGTGATTTCCCACCAACTGGCGGGGCTGGTAAAAAAGACCCCCAAAAACAGCAGAAAGCCGATCACGATCACCAGCTTGGCCCCCATCACCACCTTCAGCGAGTTGTAGATCTTCCCGCCGAAGATCAGCGGCACGACCATCAGCAGGTACAGCCCCGTGCAGACCCACTTGTGCAGCCACCAGTCGCTGGCGTTGTGGGCGTGATCCGGCAGCCGCTGAAGAATCATCGCCTCCAGCGGCACCGCCCCGTTGGCCACCAGGTACGGAAAGATCGAGCCCCAGTCGAGCAGCAAATAGACGATCAACCAGAACATCGGCCCGGGGAGCGTGCGGCATTTGCCGGTGAAGATCGGCTCGCCGGTGTAAAGGGCGTAGCGGCTGATCTCGATGTTGTAGATGACCTGGAAAAGGATGCTGACGGTGGCGATCCAGAGGAGGGAGCCGCCGTACTTCGCAGTAACCGCCGGCCCGGTCAGCCACTCGCCGCCGCCGATGGCCGAGGCCCCCATCACAAGCCCCGGGCCGATCATGGCCAGGATGTTCCGCCAGGCGAAACGGGGGGCTTCGATCAATTCGCCGGCATCCCACTTGGGCATCGCCTTGGAGCCGGGGTGTGGAGCCTGAAACGCAGTCGCGGCCTGGTCGCTCATCAACGCTCGTCCTTCCGGGAGAGAGGAAAGGGGGGGAGCGTTAGTTTGGACTGTCGCGCGGGCCGGGTCAACCAATACTCAAGTCCAAAGTCCTGAGTCCAAAGTCCAAAGTCAGTCAGGAGTCAGGGGACGCAGCCGATGAGTTACACTCATCGGCATGAGAAACCCGATTGCCGAGGAACACGTCCCACTGCTGCGCCGGGCGCTTGCCGCCAGGGACGAAGGGGAGCTGCGCGCGCTTGGGCAGCACGGCACGATCGACTACCTGGTAGACGAGACGATCACCGAGGGGGCGGTGACCGTCTACGATTCGCTGATCGCGGCGGAGCTGGCGGGGATGCGCCGGATGTTCGCCGTGGAGCGGATGCAGAAGCTCCGCGACGCTCTGGCCCCCTTCGTTGGCAAGCGATTGCTACGGATCCGAATGTGGCATGCCGGTCGGTCGTACGGAATCTACATCCATCCAGTGACGGAAAGAGTCGTCCATTGGACGGGCACCGATTCACCGAATCCATCGGGGACCGAGAACGACCGCATGCCGATCCGTTGGCCCACGACCGTACTGGATCGAACTATATAGCGAGCCCTATGCGTGGATTGAGACGAACCTCTTCCCGCAGGAATTCCTCGAGCCGCAGACCTACGAGGCGACCGAGGTGCTTTACCGCTGTGAGCTCTCCTGGAATCTGCTGGAGCTGGTCGTCTTCGGCCGTCCTCAGCCCGCGTCTTTCAGCCAGATGGAATTGAACGGCGCCATCATGGAAGCTTGTCGCTCCGGCGGCTACGAGCTGGCCGCGTACTGGTGGACCGTGAACGTTCACGACGGCCGCTGGCGCATCGTAGAGCGGGTCGGCACCTACAGCTTCCGTGACCCGCTAGAGCCGCTCTTCATCCAACTTGCCGGCAATCCGGCCAAGGAGGGGGGCGTGTCCTATGCCGGCCTGTTGGATCGCGAGTATCGGTGGGCTTTGTCACTGGCAAGCGGAAACCAGTTTGTGATCTGCGTACATGGACCGGCCGCGTTCTGCCGGCAGGTGGCTGCCGCGGTCGGGCGAGCCGAGCGGGTGTGATTGCCAGGCCGAAATCTTTAGGGAGGCGTCTCTACTCGCTTCGAGTCCCATTTGATCGAATTGGTTCGTTCAGGGTGTTTGATTTCAATCATTCCCTTAATCCCGTCTTCGGTGACGGTTCCCGCGTAACTGGCGACGATTTTCTGACCGTCGCGACCCTTGTAGGTGTGCTTGAAGGTGACGATTCCGTCTTTGTACGTCGCATCCTCGATGGGCGATTCTGGGGCGCTCTGGAAGCTTTTTATCGACCCTGTCAGCTTCTCCCCGTCCAGCTTTAGTTTCAGCGTGTGAACGGCGGTTTGATTGCTGTATTTCCAGGTGAAGGTGCCATTTGGATTGGCCTTTTCCTCGGCCACGGCAGCGCCCGCCAGAGCCAGCACCGTCAGTGCCATCGCTGCTGTCATAGGTCGTTGCATCACCGTTGTCTCCTCGGAAATGAA
>DATKDU010000142.1:0-7953 GCA_035512595.1 Pirellulaceae bacterium | reverse complement strand
TTACAAGCCCGACGCGCTAGCGAGGGACAGACGTCCGCGCGCCCAACTGCAATTTCCCTCGCTTGCGCTTCGGGCTTATGAACCGACCAGCAGGCCAGCATAGCTTCAATTGGCAGAGCACCGCATTCGTAATGCGGGGGTTGTGGGTTCGACTCCCACTGCTGGCTCTCGTGCCGCCGCCAGCGAACCCCCGCCAGGGCTGACCGCCGGCTATTTCCGTAATTCGTTATTTTATAAGAACTTGCGTCAACAGTTTCCCCCCGGAGTTGTCTGCTGATGTTGCCCACTGCCACGGCCGATTTGAACGACATTGTCCTTTCCAACAGCACGTTTGGCCCCCGCGAGATCGCCCAATTGACCCAGGCGATTACCGAGGACTTTTCCCAGTTTTCCTCCCTCCGGGATGCCGTCGCGGAGCTCGATTCGCGCGAGGACCGCACGCCGGCGACGAAGGTCCGCCTGGGCGTCTGCTACTTCCTGCTGGGGCGCTATCGCAGTGCGATGGACACGCTCAGCTCGGCCGACGGCGGCGCAGTGGCCCACTTCTATCTAGGCAAGACCCGCTTTGCGATGGGGGACTATGCCGAGGCCATCAAAGCCTACGCGGCCGCGAAGGTGGGCGGATATGCGGCTGATGACTGTGCGATTGCGACGGCCGAAGCGCAGCGACATTCCCGCGATCCCAAGAAGGCGCTGGAGACGCTCGACAAGCTGTCGGGCGCGGTCGAACAGACGGCCGAGTACCTTTACCAGCGGGCCGCGACGGTCAGTGCCTTGGGAGGCAGCCCCAGCGAGTCGATCGCCCTGCTGGAGCGGGCCGTGGAAGCCGATCCCAAACATCCGGGCGCTCTGTTCGCTCTGGCCACCGAAAACGACCGCCGCGGCAATGACGAGACGGCGCTGCAGCTTTATCAGCGGGCGGCCGCGAGCTTTCCCACGAACGTCGGCACGCTGATCAACCTGGGCCTCTTGTACGAGGACCGCAATCAGTACGACCGGGCCCTGTCGTGTTACCAGCGGGTGCTGGAAGCGTATCCCGATCATCCCCGTGCCCGGCTGTACATGAAGGACGCGTCGGCATCGGGCAGCGGCTGGATTGACGAGGAGGCGCAGCGCCGCAACGACCGCCTGGCGCAGCTTCTGAGTGTGCCGGTCAGCGATTTCGAGCTGTCGGTGCGGAGCCGCAATTGCCTGCAAAAGATGGGGATCCGCACGCTGGGGGACCTGACGCGAACGTCGGAGCTGGAGCTTCTGGCCAGCAAGAATTTTGGCGAGACGTCGCTGGTCGAGATTCGCGAGATGCTCACGTCCAAAGGGCTGGAGCTGGGTCAATTCGCGCTGGAGCGCGGCGTCATCGAGCCGACGCTCGACGTGGCGACGATGTCCCCCGACGAGCAGGCGCTGCTGGAGCGGCCGATTTCCGAGCTGAACCTGTCGGTCAGGGCTCGCAAGTGCATGGCCCGCCTGGGGCTGACGCTGATTGGCGAATTGCTCCGCAAGTCCGGCGACGACCTGCTGGAGTGCAAGAACTTCGGCGTCACCAGCCTCAACGAAGTTCGCGAGAAGCTCACGTCGATGGGGCTCAAGCTGCGTGGGGACTGACGCCTTTTCTTTTCGCCTCCTGCACCAAGACTCGGGCTGCTCCGCCCGGCGGAGCACGTTTCATACGCCGCACGGGGCGGTCGAAATGCCGGCCTTCATGCCGGTCGGCACGCAAGGGACGATCAAGGGGCTGCCGATCGACCAGGTGCGGGCCAGCGGCGCCCAGATGATCCTGGGCAACACGTACCACCTGGCGCTGCGCCCCGGCGCCCAGATCGTCAAGCACTTCGGCGGGCTGCACCGCTTCATGGGCTGGGACGGCCCGATCCTCACCGACAGCGGCGGTTTTCAGCTCTTCAGCCTCGCCCAGATGACGAAGGTCAGCGAGGAGCAGGCCGTCTTTCGTTCGCACATCGACGGCAGCCTGATCGAGCTGTCCCCCGAGCGGGCCGTGCAGATCCAGGAAGACCTCGGCAGCGACGTGGCCATGGTCCTCGATCACGTTGTCGCGCTTCCCAGCGACGATGACACCATTCGCGATGCCTGCCAGCGCTCGATCCGCTGGGCCGCGCGCTGCCGCGATCATGCCCGCCGCACGGATCAAGTGCAGTTCGCCATCGTCCAAGGCGGGCTGAATGCGCTCTTGCGGGTCGAGTGTGCCGCGGCACTGGTGGCGATGGACTTCCCCGGCTATGCCATCGGCGGTTTGAGCGTCGGCGAGACGCCGGCGGAGATGTACCGCGTGCTGGATGCGGTGTGCCCCGTGCTGCCGGAGGGTAAGCCGCGGTATCTGATGGGGGTCGGCCGGCCGCAGGATCTGCTGGAAGCGATCTTCCGCGGCGTGGATCTGTTCGACTGCGTCCTGCCGACGCGCAACGGCCGCAACGCCATGGCGTTCACCGACGAAGGGCCGCTGCGCTTGCGGAACCTCGTCCACCAGCTTGACGACCGTCCGCTCGAAGAGGGCTGCCCCTGCCTCGCCTGCCGGCATTCGCGCGGCTACCTGCGGCACTTGTTCCTGGCCGACGAGATGCTGGGGCCGATCCTGCTCACAAGCCACAACCTGACCTATTACCAGCGTCTGCTGGCCCGCGCTCGCCAGGCGATTGCCGAGGATCGGTTCGTCCCCTTTTGCCAGGAGCGGATGGCGGGCTGGTTGCGGAGCAAGGAAGAGCCGTAACGAGACAGTCGCGGGGGGGAGCGAGCCGCCGTGGATTACGATTGCGCGGCAAACGGATGACTGGACAGGTTGAAAACCTGTCCTACGACGGCGGGCGAGACGCCTCCCCCACGTTACTTGGCTTTGTGCAGGCTTTCGTCCACCACATGCTCGGCCGCGATCGGCGATAGGGGCTGGGGGATGTTGCGACCTTCGCCGTGGTAGGTGCTGCCGCGGGGGGCGGCATACATGACGGCGTTGGCCAGGATTCGCTGCACGTTGGCGTCGTGATAGATCGGAAAGGTCTCGTGGCCGGGGCTGAAATAGACGACCCGCCCTTTGCCGCGACGCCAGACGCAGCCGCTGCGAAAGACCTCGCCCCCCTCGAACCAACTGATCGTGAACAGCTCGTCGGGCTGCGGGATGTCGAAGAATTCGCCGTACATTTCGGTATTGGGCAGCTCGAAGCACTCGCCCGTGAAGCCGGCGACGATCGGATGCGACGGATCGACGATCCAGACTCGCTCCTTCTCGGCCGCTTCGCGCCAGCGGAGCATGCAGCTCGTTCCCATCAGCCGCTTGAAGGGCTTGCTGTTGTGGGCCGAGTGGAGCGCGACCAGCCCCATCCCCTGCCAGACCCGCTTCTGCACGCGCAGGACCACTTCCTCGCTCACCCGGTCGTGGGCCGCGTGCCCCCACCAGGTGAGCACGTCGGTCTGCTCGAGGACCTCCTCGGTCAGGCCGTGCTCCGGCTCGTCGAGCAGGGCGGTCCGCACGGCGACTTGCTGACCCAAATGCCGCTTGAGCGCATCGGCCCAGACAGCGTGCATGCCGGCCGGGTAGATGTTCCGCACGACGTCGGCCGTCCGCTCGTGGATGAACTCGTTGAAGATGGTGACGCGGAGGAGTGACATGCGAGAGTGGGGGAGTGGGGGACTAGGAGTAGATGCCGACACGAAATCTAACCGCTGCCGGAGAGCCCCGCAATCAAAGCGGCACGGACAGCCCCCAAGCGGCCGCCCACAGTCAGCGACGACGCTGCGGCGGGGGCATCTGGTCTGGCAAGCGGGGCGGCAAATGGATCGACGGCCACTACGGTAACACCCTCTACAACCATTTAGTACGGCCCCAACCCGCGGCAGTGGGACTGCGGCAACGGCTCGCGCAACAAGGCTCTATCTACAGCGCGCAGCAATCATCCCAACGGAGTCGAATTGCTCCTCTGCGACGGCAGCGTGCGGTTCATCTCGGATTCGATCGACCTGGCCGTGTGGCGGGCGCTGGCCACGCGCGAGGGGGAGAAGTCGGGCTCGACTTCGAATAGCCGCGACGAGTTTCAATGACCGAGACTCAAGTCCCAATGAGTCGCAATGACCCCCAGTTGCAGCGCCCCAATTGCGCCCGGCGATGCCTCATGCCTCCGTAACTCCGGCTAAACAACGTCGTAGCTACATAATTGCGTCTCGTCGTCAACTTCCACGTGGCAGATATTCCTAGATAGCACTGTTTCCGCTGGGACCTCTTCCAGTTCAAAGCTAAAGCACCATACAAGCCTCCGACTTCCCGGCGGCACATCTTGGTTCAAGAGGCCGCGGTGCATTTTCACGCCGGCTTCGCAACGTTTGGAGTAACACCTCCACCATGAAACTCCAAGCCCACTCAAGTACTCATTCGCAACCTGGAAAGCCTCATCTTCAGACATGACTATGAAACACGCGAAATCTGGTCAACTGGGCTTGGTCATTGGTTGGTCATTCGGTCCAATCACACCGTCTAGTGCTCGGGATACCGCCGGATACCGCGTCCCTCAAAATCGGGCTGGACATAGCGCGCAAAGGGCCGCTACGATCCTCAACGATCTTAAGTGACGGAAGGGCCGTCCAAGTACAGCCATAATCCGGAGCATCAGCATGTTCCAAACCATTATCGCCTTCGTCGCTGGACTAGCAATTGGCTTGCCGGCTGTGGCAAACGAGGAACTCGACCCGGACATCAAGGAACTGCAAGGGAGATGGGAGTCGTCCTCTACGGATGGCGTCCGTGTGGTGCGGATGGAAAAGCACGTGACAGGGAATCGGGAGACCGTGCGGATTTTTGTGGATGACCAATTGGTCCGTCAGCATTCGGTCGATATTTCGGTGGAGCGAAGCGGCGAGGTCAAGGTTTTCCGTTGGAAGAATGGACGAATTGAAGCTGGAGCCGGAGTGGGGGAACGCATGGCCAACGGTGCCTGCATTTCCCGCGTGCGTAACGACTGTTGGAATTGTGCGTTTGGAATGCTCGACGGCGACGAACAGCCGGTGAGCGTGCAGATCTTCCGAAAAATGAAAGAAGCTCCAGCGAAGCCCGCTCAATGATCACTCTGTAGTTCTCACCGAACATTCACGGCGTTAGATCCGTCAAACGGTCTGGTGCTCCGGATACCGCACCCGGCCGTGATAGACGGCGGTCAGCGATTTGACCAGGGTGTCCTCGATCGTCTTCAGCTCCGACAAGGTCAGGCCGCACTCGTCGAACTGGCCATCCAGGAGCCGCTTCATCGCCAGGTCGTGCACCAGGCTCTCGATGCGAGCAGGCGTCGGGTCGGACAGCGCCCGGCTGGCGCTTTCCACCACGTCGGCCAGCATGAGCACGGCGGCTTCCTTCGTCTGCGGCTTGGGACCCGGATAACGGAACGTGCTCTCGTCGAGATCGCCCGCGTCGGGATCGGCCTGGAGCCGTTTGGCTTCGCGGCGGTAGAAGAACTCCACCAGCGTCGTGCCGTGGTGTTGCTCGATGAAGTCGATGATCGACTGCGGCAGCGAGTGTTGCCGGGCCAGATCGACGCCGTCCTTGACGTGGGCGATGATCACCAGCGTGCTCATCGCCGGCTGGAGCGTTTCGTGCCGGTTCCCTTCGGAGCCTTGATTCTCCACGAAGTACGCCGGCTTGAGCATCTTGCCGATGTCATGGAAATAAGCACCGACCCGCACCAAAAGCCCATTGCCGCCGATTGCTTCCGCCGCGGTCTCGGCAATTGACGCGACGTTGATCGAGTGGTTGTATGTGCCTGGCGCGCGGCGGACGAGCTCCTGCAGCAGCGGATGCTGCACGTCGCCCAGTTCCAAGAGGCTGATGTCCGTCTGCACGTCGAACATCCGCTCGACAAAGGGGAGCAAGGCGGACATCAAGAGGCCGGCGAGCAAAGCGCAAAAGCCGAACCAGACGGCACTGGCAATGAGCGTCGGCAGGTAGGGGTCACTGACCAGGCTGGCAGTGAACGCCGTCAGGTTCAGGGCCACGCTCGAGGCGCCGAAGGCGTGTCCGACGATGGTCCCGACGCCGATAGTCGTAAACATCACCACCAGGCCGGAAACCGCGCCGACGTAGATCAACTTGGTGCGGCTGCGAATGCGGCGCAAGAGCAGGACGGCGGTAGCGACGGACGAGACGAGGATCACGAACTCCCCCAGCCCCTGCTCCAGCGAGACGGCGACGATCAGCGCCACCGACGCGGCCAAGAGGAGCGCCAGCTCCTTTTCATAGGCGATGGCCGCCGTCATGCCGAACAACAGCAGCGGAATCAGCTCCGCGCTCCAGGTGGCATCGTCGGCCGCGCTGCACAGCGCCACGGTGATAACGATGACAGAAATCATCGTCGCGAACTTGCGCAGGTCGGTCAGCAATGCCGGCCGGCGGTAATAGATATAGAAGCCGCACAACACGGCCAGCGCTATGTACATGCCAAACTTGGCCAGCGTGTAGCTGATCAGCCGGCCCACGCCCAGGCTCTCGCACCAGGCGTCGTGCTCCTGCTTGAGCAGCTTGAGCGTGGCCTCATCCAGCGGCTTTCCGGCGGTCACCAGCTCGTCAATGCCGCTGGCGTATTTGTGCGTCTGGTCGGCCACCTCCGCCGCCAAACGGTCGGCGTCCTGTTTGGTGGCCTCGGCGTCGAACGTCAGGGTGTCGGAAAGCTTGCCGTAGAGCCAGTGGAAGGCCAGATCGGCGACGACCGTGCTGGCCGAATTGTCTCCGCCGTGCTTGCGAAACGCGTCCTCGAGTTGGTTCTTGAGCTTGATGCCGATGTTGGCGATCCGCACGTTGGTGATTTCAGCGACCGCGAGCGTTCCGCCTTCCCCCTGGCGGACGCGGATCTGCGTCGGCGAGCCTTGATTGTCGGCATGCCGTTTCTCGCGAACCATGCCGCTGATTTCCAGCGGTTGCAGGGCTTCGCCGAGGGCTTCGGCGAAGCGGTTGCTGTTCATCGCCCCGGTGAAGAAGCTTTTCAGGGCGTCGAACTGGCGAGTCTGCTCCGGAACTGGAGCGTCCATCGCGGCGAACTCGCTCCAGATCGGCTTGTCCACCTTTTCGAACGACTCGGCCAGCACGAGCTGCGTGACGCGGTCGGTCAATTCCTGGCGAAGCTGCGCCAGCGGCCGCGGATCGTTGATGTAGATGGGAATCACGCTGCGGCGCGCTTCGTCTCGCTTGCGGTCTGTGGCTTCCTTGTCGAAAACGCTGAAATCGGCCCGCGTGATGATATCCCGCCGCGGGATGTAGCCCAGCCGGTAGGAAAATGGCGGCATCCAGGCCCCCGTCACGGCCCAAATGATCGCCCCCGCCACGGCCAGCAAGAACAGCCGCACCAGCACGTCCCCGCGGCGCAGCGCCGACCAGATGTGGGACAGCGTTCCTCGCGTGCCCGCCAAGCCGCCCCGGCCGGGGCGGTAACGGCGTTGGTTGGCAATCGACATGGGCTACCGCGACTTCCGCGGCGTTCGCTCCTTCTGGTCCTCTTCGTAGGCCCTGACGATCTCCTGCACCAGCCGGTGCCGCACGATGTCGCTCTTGTTGAGCTGCACGATGCTCACCCCCTGAATGTCCCGCAGGCGGGAGAGGGCATCGATCAGCCCGCTGGCGCTGGCCCGTGGCAAGTCGATCTGCGTCGTGTCCCCCGAGATGACGATCTTCGACCCCAGCCCCATGCGGGTCAGGAACATCTTCATCTGCGAAAGGGTCGTGTTTTGGGCTTCGTCGAGGATGATGAACGCCTCATTGAGCGTGCGGCCGCGCATGTAGGCCAGCGGGATCACCTCGATGACGTCCTGCTCCATATGCCGCTTCATCTGGTCGTAGTCCATCATCTCTTGCAGGGCATCCAGCAGCGGCCGCAGGTAGGGATTGATCTTGGCGGTGATGTCGCCCGGGAGAAAGCCGAGGCTCTCCCCCGCCTCGACGGCAGGTCGGACCAGCACGATCTTGCGGATCTTCTG
>DATKDU010000141.1:0-8489 GCA_035512595.1 Pirellulaceae bacterium | reverse complement strand
CCGACAGCACGGCGATTACCTGCACGTCTTTCGCTACCACGGCCGGCGGGTGACCCGCCGCGACCTCGACTGGGACGATTGGAACCAGTGGCAGGCGGAGCTGAACTCGCGATTGCGATCGGCCATCGCCTTCTTCTACGGTAATTTCGTGCGGGGCTGCCGCCGCGTCGTCATCGATGGGCTAGAGCCGGTGGATCGTCCGGCGGAGTCGATTCAGTTCAATCTGTTCGAGTACATTTACCACCAGGTGCTGCGGAAGGACCCGGAATGGGTCGCCCGCGACCTGTTCCGCGAGCAATATCGCCGCCATGCGGAGGAAGCGGCGGCGCATGTCTACGACCCGGCCCAGATCGGCTGCCTCCTGCTCTACACCTCGCAGGAGACGATGCTCGACGACCTGATCTCGCGGCGGCTCGATGAGGGGGATGTCCTGTCGGGCGCCAACACGCTGATCCTGATGGGCAAGATCCGCGATGGCAACCACATCCGCCGCGCACTCTACATCGCCAAGCACCGCGGCAGTGCGTGCCAGGAGCAGATTGTGCCGTACCGGATTGAAGATGCCGGAATTCACGTGGGGGCGTGAATCCTGTGGTAACGGCGAATCGCCGTTGCTTTCGGCCGGCAGGCGGGAAAGAATAAGCGTATGGACACTATCCGCTTTCAAACAACCGTGGGGCCGGACCAGCTCATCCACATTCCCCAGGGGATCGTACTCCCTCCGGGCCCCGTTGAGGTAACCATCGTGGCATGCATGCCGGCGGCGGAGCCGCCGAAAGGCACGTCGGGCAAGCTGCGGTCATTCCTCTTGGAACTCGCTGAAGATGCCGAACGCCAGAATCCGGAGTTGCCTACGGACATGGCCGAGCACCACGATTTCTACGCCCACGGGAAGCCGCGTGAATGAGTGAAGTTTTCGCGGATACCTTCTATTTTGTGGCTCTGCTTAATCCCCGCGACCCGCATCATCAGGCGGCGGTCAAGGCAACGGATGTTTTGTCCCCTCGCGTCGTGACTACCAATTGGGTTCTGACGGAAGTAGCCGACGCGCTGTCAGGGCCGCACGTGCGCGCGCGTACGTTGCGCTTCATTCGAGGCGTGCTGGAGGATCCCGACACGACGGTAATTGCCGACGAAGTTGTCTGGTTTGAGCGGGGACTGGAACTCTATGGTCAGCGGACGGATAAGTCCTGGTCTCTCACCGACTGCATCAGCTTTCAGATCATGCACTCCCGCGGCATTCGCGAGGCGCTGACGGGCGATCATCACTTCGTGCAAGCTGGCTTTGTCGCGCTGCTGGCGAAGTGATCACGCTCATCTGAGTTCGATAATCCGCACACCACCCGCCGGCACTTCGACTTGGATCTGGCCGCTTTCGACCTTCAATGAATCGTCCGGCAATAGGCGGTCCTTGGCGGTGGTGATTGGAACGAACGAGCGGATCACAACCTGCTTGTTCTGGCGGTAGTCGGTCGGGGTGATGCCGTGCTGCGGCTTGTCCTGGCCGGCGGGGTTCATCAGCGTCACGCACCAGCCGGCACTCGTGCGATTGACGAGCCATTCGACCTGGCCGTTGACTTCCAGCGGCATCTGGCCGCGGGATAAATGCGCCAGCAGCCGCGGGAAAACGGGATGGATCGCCTTGTCGATCCCCAGGCCGCGGGGGACGGAGAGATAAATCAGCCGGCCATTGCCGCGGTCGATGGATGCGCAGAAGCATTTGCCGTCGGGGGTGGTGGCCAGCGGACGCGCAGGCTCGGGTCCGCCCGCGACAGGCATCGCTATCTCGCTGTACCGATAAAGCTGCGACGGCGCAACCTCGGCATCGCCCAGCCAGCGATAGCCGGCCGTTTCACTGGCGCCGCCGACCGCCGGCAACGCAAGCGCGGCGACTCCAGGGCCAGTCAGATGCTCCCCCGCTACGACCAGCGTCCCGCCCGCCGCGACATACTGCGCCAGCCGCTGCCCTTCGGCCGCTGTCAGCTCGATGTCGCCGGCGACGATCACCACCGGGTACGTGTCGATCGTCCGCCACTTGGCGACGTCGGGATACGCGAGGATCACGTCAAAGATGTCGCCATAGACGCCCGGAAGATAGACCTCATTCGTGCCGGTAATCGGCCGCTGGCTCTCGGGGCCGATCGGGTGATAGGCGGTCCAGAAATACTGCTCCAGCATTTTCTCGTGATCGCTGAACAGGAATTTGTCCTGGTGGCCGTGCAGGTTCTTGAAGCTGTTGGGCCAGAACGGGGCCGGCTCCCAGCCGTGGGCGTAATCGACGAGGAAGGCGATCGGCGTGTAGGGATTGCCCCGGTCGGGCTCGGCAGCCGTCACGCGGAGGAACCGATCGACGAGCTTTCCTTTGGGCGAGAGCTGCACTTCATGCAGCCCGGCGACGGTCGTGCCCCCGGGCTGCCAGTATTCGTCAAACCCCTGCTCGTGATAGAACATCGACGAGCCGGCCATGTACTGGTACCAGATGTCCATCTTGTACCAGGTCATGCCGGCCCCGCTGACCACGCTGTAGTAGTTGTCGTAGAAATTCCGCGGGGCGTGATAGCTCTGCGTGTCGCTGAAGATCGTGCTCGAGTCGCCGAAGTTGCAGGAGCGGTACGTGGCCGTGAGGTTCCCCCACTGGCGGGCCGCCCCGCGCATGAAGGCCCACCGCATCGGCAGGACCGAGCTGGTCGCAGTCGCCGACTCGTAGCCGATCGTCTTGGCCCCCCAGTCGGCCGTCAGCGGAATGCCCATGATGTTGCCGACCGAGAGGCACGAGATGACGTCCTGGTACGGATTGGCGTCGAGGTCGCGGCCAAAGACCTTACGGTACTTGTCGCGATTCGATTCGAGCATCACCGGCGTGAACGCCGCCGCGACTTGCCGCCGCGTCTGCGACCCGGCCGTCGCGGCCTTCATCTTCTCGCCGTCGGGATAGAAGTACCCAAAGCTCTCGCCGGCAATCGCGCCGACGTACCGGTCGCGATACTTCTGGAACAGGGCGATCCCCTTCTCGCCGATCGGCACGTCGGGGTGATAGTTCATCATCATGCCCCACGGCCGGTCGGGATGAGCGTCGAGCCAGGCGGCGAATTTCTGTCCCGGCGGCAGCACTTCCCCCGTCTTCTCGTCGGTGGCGAAAATGCCGGGGCCAGCGCCGTGGAACGTCGGCACGATCCGCGGGTCGCTGAAGATGGGCACGTCGCCTGCGCCGGAAAACTTTTTCTCAAACTCCTGCCGCACGCCTTGATCCGCGACGCTATAGGGAAACTTGACGCGGTCCGGCTTGTCGCTGAGCCACGTTTCCGCAGCCAGTGCGTGGTTCATGTTCCACAGATACAAAAAACCGTTGTCGCGAAACGTGCGGAGCTTCCAGGCTGCCGGCAATTCGTAGCTGGCCGGCTGCTTGAAATCGGGACGCCGCCTAGCGAGGGGCTCTAAACGATCCGGAATGCCGCCGCGGTAGGAATCGAGGATCGTCCAGGCGTGGTTCTTGGGCCGGTCCTTCGTGAGCGGGCGATAACCTTCGTCGGTCGTCAGCACGACGACGTCGATCTGCCGCGGCTCTTGCTCCTTGGTCGTACTGACAAGCTTGATCGTCGCCGGACCCTTTTGCAATTGCACTTCTTGCTTCGCCCAGCCGAACGCCCAGCCGAAGTAGAGCTTCATTTCGTTGTCTTCTTCGACCGCCGGTTTTTCGCCGTACTGCCCTGTCCACAGCGGCTGCCCGGCCTGCTCGATCTGCACCTGGAAGCGCTCCGTCTTTTCCCGCCAATCGCCGTACCGGACCCAGACGAAGTACCTGCCGGCGATGGGAATCTCGATCGGCCGCGTGACGACCGCCTTGTCATCGTTGGCCCCCGTGGCGATCGACAGAAAGCCGCTCTCGCCTCCTTGCACCCACTCCGCCGCCCAGCCGGGGCCCGACAGTCCCCAGTTTCCTTGCGTCGTCTTGATGTTTGCCGGCCCCATCGGCCAGCAGTAGCCGCGAATGCCGACGAAATGTTCGGCTTCGAGCCAGAGGGATTCTTGAGCGAACGCGGTGCTGCTTGCCAGGGAGGCGAGAACGACCACGACGACGGTCAAGCGGCAGTGCATGGCAAGGTCCTGGGAGATACTGGCGTGTTGGCATCCCATCATGCATGCGGCTTCTTGGGCAAGCAAGCATTGCCATGCTATGGCCGGCTCGGCGTTTGCGTTACTCTTCTCGCAGATGCCGCGAATCAGCAGCAACACTCACTCTGCACCGGCGGCATATTTTTCGCGACGTAGCCGCCAGCGTCGTCGTCGATCCCATTCGCCGAAGATCTTGGCCGACAGCCAGCCAAAGAGCGCTCCTTCGCTAACTCCCAGCACCACAGCGGCTACAAATGCACCGATCACGTCCACATAGAGCGGGAAGTAGTGAAACGGCGACGCGTAATAATTCGCAATGGCCAGTGGCACTAGAAACGATGGGCACGAAAGCGTGCCGCCGATCGCTCCGCATTTCGCGCTCGTTATTGCCCTGCGGCCAAAACGGGAATTCGAAGTTCTCAAAATGCCAGTCGCCAGGTAGGCGCCAGGCGCAAAGGACGTGAGAACTGCTAACGAAGGAGACGGTTCTTCTGCAACGGCGAGCCCGAGACAGACTCCCACGAGTGTTAGAAATACCAGCAGTTGACGAAGGGTAATTCTTAGAGCCACGGCGAGCGACCCGTGCAATCGACGAACAAAAAGTGGAAGCCACGACTGTTCATCGTATCGTCTGAGCAGCGGGCCATCCGCGCTCTCGACTTCGCCGGCGGCCAAACGCCCTAGCGCAGAGACCGCTCCCGGATCGGATTTGTTGAATGACTGGCGGGGGATGCCGGCACCAACCGCGTCGGCGTGTGCGTCGTGCGACCGGCGGTGAGGGGAGAATCGGCGCTGTGCAGCGGCAGCACTTTCAAGAGCGCCGCCGTCTGCATGGCCGCCGGGACTTGCACCTGGCTATCGGGCAGGAGCGTGCGGGCCAGTGCGACGGCAGGCGTTTCGTGATCGCTGGCCGCGGAGAGTAGCGGACCCGTGTCGTTCGTCAGCAGAATTCCTGGCTGATGTTCGTCGGCATTGCCGATGAGGTGCAGACGATCGCCAGTCAGGTCGAAGCCGAGCGCCAGCCGCTCGTAGTGGATGCTGTCAGTGTCGTCCGCCGGAAAGTTGGCTGTTAGCTGCAAGTGGTTTTGGGCCGCTTCGAGCAGCGAGCGGCCGATCCGGCCGCCGCCGGCGACGACGAGCGTGCCGCGAGCCTGTGACAGGCGGCCGCTGTCGATGATCGCCCGCTCAAGCGTCAGCATCGCACTGCCGCTCAAGAGATGCGGAAACCGCTGGCTGACGGCAGTCGTCAGATCGATCCCGGCCAACCCGCCGGAACACTGGCCGCTGACTCCAGACCTGGCGACAGTCAGGCGGCCATTGCCGGCAAAGGTAGCGTCACTGCCGAGCGAGCGCGTGTCACCGAGAAAACCGCTGAGCCAGTGGGCCGGCACTCGTGCCGGGCAGCTCCACGCGACCTCTGTCGCCGGCGGGGAAACCTGCCGGTTGCGGGTGACGCGAAGATCGATAAATTCCGGCTGCTGCGGCAGTGCCAAGCGGGCGCTCCATTCCCGTCCATCCGCGGTCATTTGCAAGTCGGACGAAAGATTCAGAAGACAAAGGGCGGCCGCGTCGTCCTGGATCGTCAACTGGGCGGCGGCGATGTGCAGCCGTGGCATCGGCCCCGCACTGGCCAGCAGCCGGTCGTGAAGCCGCTGGACAAGCTCTGGAAGCGTTTCGCGGCGGATCGCCGGCTCCAGGAGCGTAACTTCCCACTGCTCGGCCTGCGGCACGATCTCCACCCCGCGGCATTCGGCCAGCAACTTCCCCGTTTCGGCGTCGGTCAGCTTGACGGAAGTGAGCTCGGCAACGGACGGCTGCGGATACGACAGGCTCTCGATCGTGACCGTCACGCCCAGCCGTTGCGACAGCTCGCGCTCCCACTCGGCTTTCACCGCGGGGGATTTTATCGACAGCCAATGAAAGGCGATGAACCAGCAGGTGAGCAGCGTCGGCACGACGCACAGGGCGAGGAAGCCCCAGCGGCAGACGGCTATTCGGGTCCTGTCGTGCATGCGAACGTCCTTGTTCCAGTGTAGTGTACTCGCTCCGCGAGTGCACAGTTCGACGTGGCGTGTCGTGTCGCGCCCTTTGGCCAGCGTCAACTCGGGTTGATAACGCTCTTGTCCACTCGCGGAGCGAGTGGATTACTTTACCTCTCCCGCGCCATCTTTAAAAACAGATCGAACCGTGAAAGCATCTCCGCCAGGCTGTCGCTTCCAAACTTGTCGGTCAGCGCTCGAGCAACTTCGAAGGCGACGACGTTTTCGACGATCACACTGGCGGCCGGCACCGCGCACACATCGCTCCGCTCGTACTCGGCCGACTGCGGCTCTTTCGTGTCCAGGTTCACCGACTCCAGCGGCTTTCGCAGCGTGCTGATCGGCTTCTTGGCCGCCCGCACCACCAGCGGCTGCCCGTTGGTCATCCCCGCTTCCAATCCGCCGGCATTGTTCGTCGGCCGCGTGAAGCCGAGCGAGTTGGTCTGCTTCTGCGATTCGTCGTAATGAATCGGGTCGTGAACCTGCGAGCCGCGGCGGCGGGCCCCTTCGAACCCCAATCCAATCTCGACTCCCTTGATCGCCTGCACGGCCATCACCGCCTGCGCGATCCGGCCGTCGAGCTTGAGGTCCCACTGGGCGTGCGTGCCGAGTCCAAACGGCAGGTTCTCGACGCGGACTTCGACGATGCCGCCGAGCGTGTCGCCGGCCTTTCCCGCGTCGTCGATGAGGGCCTTGACCTCCGCATCGCGCGCCGGATCGAGCGAATAGATTTCACTGGCGTCGCGCAGCTTCAATCGGTCTTCCAGCGACAACCCTTCGGGCGGGTCGATGCGAATGCCGCCGAGCTCGACGACGTAGCCGATGACTTCGATGCCGAATTTGGACAGGAGCTGGCGGGCGATCGCGCCGGCAGCGACGCGGACGGTCGTCTCGCGGGCGCTGGCCCGCTCCAGAATGCCACGGATGGGGCCGAGGTATTTGATTGCCCCCGTCAGGTCGCCGTGTCCAGGTCGCGGCCGGGCGAGGTCATCAAGTCGCTCGAGCTTGTAGTCACGATTGACGACTTGCAGTGCCAGCGGGCTGCCGAGCGTGACGTTTTTCCAAGTGCCGGTGAGGATTTCGACGGCATCGGTTTCGATCCGCTGGCGTCCGCCGCGGCCGTAACCCCCTTGGCGACGCTGAAGCTCGACGTCGATCGGCTCGGTCTGGATCTCGACGCCGGCGGGAAAGCCGTCGATCATCGCCAGCATCGTCTTGCCGTGCGACTCACCAGCGGTCCAGTAGCGTAAGGTCATACGAATACACGACTTGCGGCCAAATCACAGGCGCGCACCGAGCGCGGCAGAGTGGCCAATTACCAGCCTTCGATTTTAGTTTGATGGCACCCGCGACGATAGGCCGGTTCCATCCACTAGACTTTGGACTTTGGACTCGGGACTTGAGTGCCTTCGCCTTGCTGCAATTCCTTGCCAAACGCTGGTTCCTCATCGCCCTGACGATCCTGTTCGTCGTGGGCCTCTTGGGGGCGGCGCAGCTCAAGTTGCTGGCCGATTGGAAGTGGCTGCGGCAGACGAACCTGTTCGTGGTGATGTTCATCACCGCACTGCCGCTGGAGGCGCGGTCGATCTGGCGGACCCTCAAACGCCCGCTGGCGCCGGCGATCGCGCTGACGATGACCTACGGGTTACTTCCGCTACTTGCCTGGGGACTGTCCAACCTGATCAGCGATCCAAGCCTGTCGGGCGGCCTGCTGGTCGCATCGGTCACGCCCTGCACGGTCGCCTCAGCCGCCGTTTGGACGCGCCGTGCTCTCGGCAATGACGGCGTGGCCATCGTCTCCACCGTGCTGACCAATTTGGCCTGCTTCATCGTCCCGCCGCTGTGGCTGGCGGTCATGCTCCGCGGCACGCCGGCCAGCGGCGCGCTCGATGCCGGCAAGCTGATGATCGAGCTGCTGTTGCTGGTCGTATTGCCGATGGTTTTGGCTCAGCTCGCTCGGCTGCACGGCGCCGTGGCGGAGTTCGCCGCCCGCCGCAAGCAGGGGCTGAGCACGTTGTCTCAGTGCGGCATTCTGCTGATGGTGCTGTTCGGCGCGATCAACTCGGGGCTGATAATGCAGGAAAGCGGAGCGGAATTGACTGGTGCAGAACTTGCCCAACAGGGGCTGCAAATCGCGATCATGGTCGCGCTGGTGCTGTCGATTCACACGGGCGTGTTCTTCGTCGGCTACACGCTGACGCAGCGGCTGGGCCTGCCGCGGGCCGATGCGATTGCCGTCGGCTTTTCGGGCAGCCAGAAGACGCTGATGGTCGGCCTGGAGATCGCCATCGCCTCGCAGCTCAGCATCCTGCCGATGATCACGTTCCACGCGGGGCA